>CASDPE010000010.1 GCA_949282395.1 uncultured Bacillota bacterium
CAAAACCGAAAAAGGCTGTAACAGCGGACGTTGCGGAAACCGCAGTCACCGAAGAGGCAGTAAAAAAGGAACCTGTCAAACGCGCATCGGAAGTCAAAAAACCTGCCGTGCGCCGCGCACCGCGCGCCAAAAAGGAGACGGCGGCTGCGGCACCGGCAGCACCTGCCGCCGAAACAGCGGCGCCGGCAGAAGATCCTGTACCGCTGGTATCCGTCGTTCCGAAAAAGAAGATCCTGTTTGTCGCGTCGGAATCCACCCCGTTCATCGCAACGGGCGGGCTTGCCGAGGTGATCGGCTCGCTTTCCAAGGCGCTTGCAGTGAACGATTCGTATGACGTGCGCGTCGTCATCCCGCTCTATTCGGATATTTCCTGGGATCTGCGCAACAAATTCCGCTATATCGGCAACCTGTTCGTCCCGCTCGGATGGCGCAACCAATACTGCGGCATTTTTAGCTATGAAGCGAACAACGTCACCTACTATTTTTTGGATAACGAGTATTACTTCAAACGCCCCGGCTGCTACGGCTACTACGACGACGGCGAACGGTTCGCCTTCTTCTGCCGCAGCGTGCTGGAGATCATGCCGTTTTTGAACTTCTATCCGGACGTCATGCACTGCCATGACTGGCAGGCGGCGCTTGCGGCGGTCTATCTGAAAACGATCTACTGCTTCCGCCCCGAATACCAGTTCATCCGCGCCCTGTTTACCATCCACAACATCGAATACCAGGGCAAATATTCGCTGGACATCCTGGAAGACCTGTTCGGTATTTCAAACAACTGGAAGTACCTGCTTGAATACAACAAGTGCATCAACTTAATGAAGGCAGCCATCGAATGCAGTGAAAAGTTCTCTACGGTCAGCCCGCGCTATGCGGAAGAGATCAAGAACCCGTACTATGCGCACGGGCTGGATCCCATCATCCGCAGGAACGAGTTCAAGTTGTTCGGGATCCTGAACGGGATAGACGTAGAATCGTACGACCCCGCTACGGACAGGGCGATCTTCAGCAATTACACCGCCGAGAACATCGAACCGAAAAAGATCTGCAAAACGGAATTACAGAAGATGTTCAATCTTCCCGTAAAGCCCGATACGCCGGTCATCGCGCTGATCTCGCGCCTTGTTTCGCATAAAGGGCTGGATCTGGTGCGCACCGTTATCGAAGAGGTATTAAGGGAGGATGTACAGGTAATAATCCTCGGGAAAGGGGACTCCGCTTACGAAAATTATTTCAGCGACCTTGCCCGCAGGTATGTAGGAAAGTTTATTTCCGTCATCGCATTCAATCCCGATCTTTCGCGCAAGATCTATTCGGGCGCGGATCTGTTCCTGATGCCGTCCAAATCGGAGCCGTGCGGCCTGTCGCAGATGATCGCCAGCCGCTACGGTACGGTGCCGATCGTCCGCGAAACGGGCGGGCTGTATGACAGCATCAAACCCGTCGGCAACGGCGGTAACGGCTTTACATTCGCCGCTTACAACGCATATGATATGTTGTACGTCATTCGCGAAGCGATCAACTGCTATCGCAACAAGGAGTTCTGGCCGCAGCTCGTCAAGCGCGTCATGTCCGTCGATTTCAGTTGGGCGCATTCCGCGAAGGAGTACGAAAAAGTATATGGGGAAATGTTGAAATAATTTAAACGGTAGGAGTGAACATGAGCAGCACAAAAAGCATTACCGAAAAGGAAGTGCAGACGCTGATCCAGGGGAAACTTTCACGCTATTACGGCGTGACCCCGAAGGAGGCTTCTGTCGACCAGATCTACAAAGCGGTCGTGATGAGCGTAAGGGATATTCTCCTGGAAAAGCGGCAGCAGTTCCATAAGGTAATGATGAGCAAAAAGGGCAAGCGCGTGTATTACCTTTGCATGGAATTTTTGCTCGGAAGATCCTTGAAAAACAATATTTACAACCTCGGTTTACAGGAAGCATACGGCAGCGCGTTAAAGGGGTTCGGGCTGACGCTGGAAGACCTTTACGAATGCGAACCCGACGCAGGGCTCGGGAACGGCGGGCTCGGCAGGCTGGCGGCATGCTTTATGGACGCGCTGGCTACGGGCAATTATCCCGCCATGGGGTATTCCATCTGCTATGAATACGGTTTGTTCAAGCAAAAGATCGTCGACGGCTGGCAGATCGAACTGCCCGACATCTGGCTCCCCGGCGGGGAAGTATGGCTGACGCAGCGCAGCGATAAGTCCTGCACCGTCAAATTCGACGGCTGGGTACACGAAGATTGGTCGGAAAACGGCTTAAAAGTTACCTACGGCGGCTACAAAGAGGTCGAGGCGATCGCCTATGATATGATGATCTCGGGCAAGGACAGTGAAGCCGTTTCCGTGCTCCGCTTGTGGCGTGCGCGCAACGTTTCGAAGTTTGATATGAAGCTCTTTTCGCAGGGCGACTATCAGCGCTGCATGCAGGATGAAAACGAGGCGGAAGTCATTTCCAAAGTCCTGTATCCTGCCGACGACCATCACGAAGGCAAATCGCTGCGCCTGAAACAGCAGTATTTTTTGGTTTCGGCTTCGCTGCAAAACATCATCAACGACCACAAGCGCCGTTTCGGGCCGCTCGACCAACTTCCGCTGCGCGCCGCGATCCACATCAACGACACGCACCCCGCGCTTGCGATCCCCGAAATGATGCGCCTTCTGATGGACGAAAACGGGTTTACCTGGGACGACGCGTGGAACATCGTGACCGCGACTTTCGCATACACCAACCATACGGTCATGGCGGAAGCGCTTGAGACCTGGCAGGAAGATCTGATCGCCCGCCGTCTGCCGCGCATCCACATGATCATCAAAGAGATCAACCGCCGTTTCTGCAACGATCTGTGGGATCGATTCCCCGGGCAGCACCGCTTTATCAGCGACCTTTCCATCATTGCAAACGGAACGATCAAGATGGCAAACCTCTGCGTTGTCGGTTCGCATAAGGTGAACGGCGTTTCCGCACTGCACAGCGATATCATCAAGGAGAGCATCTTCCACGGATTTTACAAGCTCACACCGGATAAATTCACGAATGTGACGAACGGCATTGCGCACCGCCGCTGGCTCTGCCAATCCAACCCCGAACTGTGCGCGCTGCTGGACGACTGCATCGGCAACGGGTACGTGAAAGACGCTTCGCAGCTCTCCAAATTCAAACAATTTGAAAACGACAAGAGCGTTCTGAAACGTCTTGCCGAGATCAAACGCATCAAAAAAGTGCAGTTCGCGGAATATGCCTTCAAAAAGGAGGGCATCCGCATCGACCCGGATTCCTGTTTCGACGTACAGGCAAAGCGCATGCACGAATATAAGCGCCAGCTTCTGAATGTGATGAACATCATTGCGCTCTATTCCGACCTGCTCGAAAACCCGGATATGCAGATCGTTCCGCAGACCTTTATCTTCGGCGCAAAGGCGGCGTCCGGCTATCTGATGGCGAAGCAGGTCATCAAGCTCATCTGCTACCTTGCCGAAGACATCAAAAAGCACCCGAAGATCAACGAAAAGCTGAACATCGTCTACATGGAGGACTACAACGTCACCATGGCGGAAAAGCTCATGCCGTCGAGCGAAGTCAGCGAGCAGATCTCGCAGGCGGGCAAAGAGGCCAGCGGCACGGGGAACATGAAATTCATGATCAACGGCGCCGTCACCATCGGCACGCTGGACGGCGCGAACGTCGAAATGAGCGAAGCGGTGGGGGATGACAACATCTTTATCGTCGGCTTAACGGCGGACGAAGTAGAGGACATCTGGACGAAAGGGTACAACGCAAGCAGCTATTACAACCACAATGACCGCATCCGCAAGATCGTAGAATCGCTCATCCGCGGGTTCAACGGCGAATCCTTCTCGGACATGGCGAACTACCTTCTTACGGGCACTCCCGTAGCCGATCCGTACATGTGCATGGCGGATTTTGAATCGTACTTCACCGCACAAAAGCGGATGAAAGCGATCTACGCGGAAGACAAATTGCGCTGGCAGAAGATGTCGCTCCACAACATTGCCTCCGCAGGCCGCTTCTCGGCGGACAGGAGCGTAAAAGAATACGCGGAAAACATCTGGAATTTAAAACCGCTGAAAAGCTGAACTTCCTGAAAAATCAATACGAACGGCACAATACAGCATGGTGCGCGGCACAACAGCCGTGCACCATGCTGTAAAGTCGGTTTAAGCCGTATTTTTTATTACGGCTGTCCCTTTACGAAAGAACGATCCGGGCTGAACTTATGGACATCTACTACGATCCCTTGGATCCGCGCTGCAAAAGCATTACGGGCGCGATCCAGCAAAACACCGTATGCGTTTTGACCGTATTCGGCAAAAACGATCTGCCTTGCGAACTGATCCTGCAAAAGGACGGGGAGCGCGAACAAACGCTTCCGATGCGCCGCGTCGGGGGCGGATGGCGCTGCGAGCTTACCTTTGCGGAAGCAGGGCTGTATTTTTATTCCTTCCGCATCGGCGGAGCCGTTGCGGGAATGGGGGCGCTGCGCCGCCTGACCTTTTTAAATACCCCGCAAAAATGGCAGATCTTAGTCTACCGTGAAGGCTACAAAACCCCTGACTGGCTGAAAGGCGGCGTGATGTACCAGATCTTCCCGGATCGGTTTTACAAGAGCGGTGACGTAACGGTAGGGCGCGGAAAGTGGCTGCACAAAAGTTGGGATGAAGCCCCGGAATACCGCGCCAATGCGCAGGGAAAGGTCTTGAACAACGACTTTTTCGGCGGAAACCTGAAAGGCATCCGTGAAAAGCTCGGCTACCTTTCATCGCTTGGCGTCACGGTATTGTACCTGAACCCGATTTTTAAGGCGTATTCCAACCACCGCTACGATACGGGCGACTATATGACGATCGACCCGATCCTCGGCACGGAGGAAGACCTTGCGGCGCTACTTGCAGACTGCAAAGCCCGCGGCATCCGCGTGATCCTTGACGGCGTTTTCAACCACACGGGCGATGACAGCCTCTACTTCAACAAATACGGAAATTACAAGGAAACGGGCGCCTACCAATCCAAAGATTCAAAATATTATCCGTGGTACACCTTTCGCTGCTTCCCGGACAGTTATGACAGCTGGTGGGGGATCGACGTTCTTCCCGCGATCAACGAATCGTGCCCGTCCTATATTGAATTTATCACGGGGGAAGACGGCGTGCTGCGGCACTGGCTGCGAGCGGGCGTCGGCGGCTGGCGGCTGGATGTGGCGGACGAACTTCCCGATGAATTTGTGGAAAAGATCCGCGCCGCCGTCAAGAGTGAATCATCGGAAGCCGTTCTTATCGGCGAGGTATGGGAAGACGCTTCCAATAAGATCGCATACAGCAATCGCCGCCGCTATTTTCAAGGCAACGAGCTGGACAGCGTTATGAACTACCCGCTGAAAAACGCGATCATCCATTTTGTGACCACAAACGATTCTTCCATGCTCCGCGAAACGATCGCAATGCTGCGGGACAATTATCCGAAAGCCGTACAGGACAGCTTGATGAACATCCTTGGCACGCACGATACGTTCCGCATCCTCACTGCGCTCGGCGGCGTTCCCGTGCACAGCAAAGAGGAAATGAGCCGAACGCACCTGAACGAGCAACAGTACGCCGACGCAAAAGAAAAACTGAAAACTGCAAGCCTGCTGCAATTTACTTTGTTCGGCGTGCCATGCATCTATTATGGCGACGAGATCGGAATGGAAGGGTACGCCGACCCGTTCTGCAGGTTTCCCTTTGCCTGGAATAAAATGGACGAAGACCTTCTGCGCCATTACAAAAAACTTTCACGCATCCGCAATTCGCTCAACGTATTTAAGGACAGTGCGTATACAGAACTGTATGCGGACAAAAATTGCATCGTATTTGAACGCAGAACGCAAAGCGAAGTCGCCGTGATCGGTATCAACAGGGGAAGCAACCGCTTTGACCTGAAATACAACGGAACACTGTATGAACTTCTCAGCGGAGATACTTTTAAAGACAAATACACTTTACTTGGCAATTCGATCTGTATTTTGAGCAATAAAGACGTAAAATAACCTGTTTGCATAGTACTATGCGTGACATATTTTATAGTTAATTCTTCGGGAAGACGCCCGACCAATCAATCCACCTTTTCTTTTTTGCAATGAAAAAACACTTCATAAGCCTCTGGTTTTTATGCGTGTTTGCTTGTCTGCTGCTCAGCGGCTGTTCCTGGTTTTACGCGCAAACGCCAACGCCCAAGGACGTTTATCTGGATCCTATCAACATCCCGCAGCAAGCGGAGAACGGGGAAAGCGCGGCTGAATTTGTTGCGCGCACACAGCGTGCAAACGTTGTCAGCCTGATCGCCGTATACAACCTACGCACCGAATACGGCAATACGTATACGCAGATTTTCTCCGGCGTCATTCTTGATGGTGACGGCTTCGTTTTAACGACGTCCGACGTTTCCGATCTTGAATACGCCGACGGGCAGTTTGTCCGCCCGTCCTCCGTCCGCGCCGTTCTTTCCGACGCATACGGCGACGATACGCGCTATTTGCTCGATCTTGTTTCCTATGATAGTAGCTGCGGCTTGGCGCTGTATCGGTTTCATGACAATTTTTATCATTATACAGACGATGCGCACTCCGCCGCAAAAAGTGGGTTTCCGCTTTGGGCGAACTTTTCAGCGGACAGCGCATCCGTCGGCGACGCCGCGATCGCCATCGGGAACGCCGTCGGCGTTTTAAATTCTCCGTTTGCAGGCGTGAACGGGATAACGTACTTGCAGCAGTCCGTTACGCAAGGAGTCGTTTCCTCCGTACAAACGTCAGCCTCGGAGAACCGACCGGCCGGCGGCAAAAATTTGCTTTTATTTTCGGCGCCTTCCAATGAAAACATGTACGGAGGCGCGCTCTTCGATAAAAACGGCTATGTGATCGGGCTGATCGCGCAACAATTTTCCGACCCGAACAACGAAGATGATTTTCTTCCGCGCGTTTCGGCGGCGCTGCCGACGGATGACTTGACCGCATTTATCGATTCGGTATCCGCCGAAAAACAATTTGCGATCCCGTATACGATCGCGCAAAGCGGCTCACAGCAAGGCGCGGAGGCGGCATGATCATGATGCAGAAACGGATCAAACACTTTACGGCGTTCTTGTTCGCCGCGATCTTTTTATTCTTTGCCGTTGCCTGCCAAGGCAGCTCGGCAGCGGATAATTTGCCCGAAAGCGACCCTTCGTATGCGGGAAACACCGTCACGCAGCTTCCTTACACGCCCGCCGATACTGAAACCGATACCGATTTTACGGCGCTGTACGAAGATACGCGCACGTCGGTCGTGACCGTTTCCATTCCGTACACAACCAACGAAATACACAACGGGCAGTATGTCCGCGTCCAAAAAACTGCCTGCGCGACGGGGTTCATCGTAAACAAGGAGCGCGGCTACATTCTTTCGTCTTCTTACCTTTTTGAAGAGAAAAATGCAGCAGACTGTTCCGTCACATTTTACGACGGCACCGAAGCTGCCGCCGTTTTATGCGGGTACGATTCTGTTTCCGCTGGGCCGTTCCGCACGGAATTTGCCAATTCCGACATCGCCGTATTAGAGATAAAAGACGGCATCCCGAGCGAAGCAAGCGAAGCCGCTTTTGCGGATTCTGCCTCGCTCCAATACGGTGACACCTGCTACACGATCGCCGCTGTTCGCACCGAAAACGGCGACTTTGCCTCCGTTTTGGACGCAAACATCATCACAAAACCGTATATCACGCACGAAAGTAGCTTCTATTTTGACAAGGGATCGAAAGGCGAAAACCTGTTTGACGGCTCCTTTGATTCGCTGGTCATGACGGGGATCACCATGCGCGAAGGCGGCGAAGGCGCGCCGCTGTTTGACGCAGCCGGGCGCGTCGTCGGCATGCTCAACGCTCGCGCGGAACAAACGTATACGATGCGCGAAAACAAGCCGTACGGCATCGCCTTTGCCACGCCTGCGTCGGTCATAAAGGCGCTTTTGAACGATTTTTACGCCAAAGAAGAGCTGCCGACCGAGTATCCGCAGGAACAGTTTGCATACGAAAGCATTTTTACTGCCGACACCGAGCTTGAAAAACAACACATTGGCAGTAGCAGCGACCCCGCATTCCTTCTTTCGGAACAGTTTCCCGATTATTATATTGCAAGCGACAGCGGCACGGTCATTTTTTCCGAAGGGATCTATGCGGAAAGCGAAGGTTCCGCCGCGCAGAGCGTAGCAGAAAAGCGCGTCAACAGTACCATTAAGATCGTGCATTACGCCGAAGAAACCGGCGGCATTTTCCTTTCGGAAGGTTCCGGTTTTCTGATCAATACAGACGGATACCTGCTGACCAACTTGCATGTGATCAATCGCTATGTGCAGGACGTCGGCAGCATTGCAGACTTTAACGAAAATGTTCCGTCGGATCTGGACAGCGGCACATTTTACGCCGTATTTGAAAACGGGCTCGTCGACGGAAACGGAAGAGCGTACAGCGGATCGGGCGACGCATTCTATGCGCTGCTGCCGCTCGAAGTTGTTGCTTTTGATAAAGCAGGGGATCTGGCGCTTTTGCGCTTTGCAAACACGATTTCCCACATGGAAAACGGCGCCGCGCGCAGCGGATTTGCAGACGAAGCCGTTTGCCGACTGCAAACACGGGTGCAATTCGGCGAAACCGTGGTAGCGATCGGAAATCCCGAAGGATACGGCATCGCGCTCACACAAGGGATCGTTTCAAATCCCGCCTGCGACTATTATGCAAGCGACGTCGGCTATCTGCACGTGATGACCGATTGCCCGATCAACAGCGGAAATTCGGGCGGGCCGCTGTTCAACACAGAGGGCGAAGTTGTTGCGATCAACACCTTGGGACTGAATACGGACGCATATCCAGGTTACGACAATATCAGCTGGTCGATCCGCGCCGACGCTGCCGTAAAATTCTTACAGACCGTGAACACGCTTGCGCAATCAGGCGGCACGCATTCGATCGGCGCGTTCCGAGGCGACCGCCGCGTTTACGCGATGGGAAGCCGCGTTCCGAGCGGCGGCGTTGCGTATACGCTCGCCTGAACAAACCGGCACAAAATAAGCGGAAACGGCAGACAAAATCAGGCAAAAAAGCCCCTCAAAAAAATATCGAATAACGGATCATTCTGCCTCAAACCGCCTGAGAGGCTTTTTCGGATCTTCTTTTTTAGGGAGTAAATTCCGAAAATTTCGACAATTAAGGACAAGAACAATCGAGCGATCCGGAACAAAAAACATACAGCGAACCGTAACTGAAACGGCACGCAGAGCCGTGCGAAGCATGAAAGAGCGCGCCGCAAGACTGACTATACGCACCATGAAAGAACACGCCGCAAGACTATACGCACCATGAAAGGACGCGCCGCAGATTTGACTATAAAATAAAGAGGCGCAACAGCGCAATACCAATACGTTATAAAAGTAATTAAATCGTTGCAATATCCGCCGCAGAAGCGAAATTCCCCTATTTATTTCGCCTATCTATGCGTAAAAGCTGTGTTTTACGCATAGATTTAGATGTCGGGTCGTCTTTACTTTTCTTCCCCTTCCAAGCATTAAATGCCGAATAAAGCCTTGCCAATCGCCTTATATCTGCTGTGTTTTGGCTTATCTGCGGCCGCCTGTTCCCTGCCATCTTCAAAGAATCATGAAATCGATTTGCTTTTTCAGGCAACTTGAAGTATAATATTGTTATGAGCGACAAAGATTTTTACAACGCGCGCAATTTAAAAAATCTGGAAAAAATCGAGGGACTGCTCGAGGAGCTGCCCCCCTTTGTTGATGAATACTTTCTCGGCATCGAAAACCAGACGAGCACGCTGACGCGTCTGAACTATGCGTACGATCTGCGCATCTTTTTTGATTATCTGCTTAAAAAGAAATTTAAAGGCAGAACCATCCGCAGCCTCACCCTGCCCGACTTAGAAAGCGTGAACGCGACCGAGATCGAACGTTTTTTGAGTTATCTGAGTCATTATGAGTTCCGCGGCAACCATGAAAGCTGCAGCGAACGCGCAAAAGCCCGCAAACTTTCTGCCGTGCGCGCTCTGTTCAAATACTTTTTTGCCAAGGAAAAAATTTCAGTTGACAATGCAGCAAAGGTTTCCATGCCAAAACTGCATGAAAAAGAGATCATCCGCTTAGAAATCAACGAAGTTGCCGACCTGCTGGACTGCGCCGACTCGGGTGACGGCATGAGCGGGCACCAACGCGCATTCCATGAAAAAACAAAGGTGCGCGACGTCGCCATTCTGAGCCTGTTTTTAGGTACTGGCATCCGTATCAGCGAGCTCGTCGGGTTAAACGACGAGGATATTGACTTTGATACGAACAGCTTTACCGTTACGCGGAAAGGCGGCAGCCGCGCCATCCTCTATTTTTCCGATGAAGTCCGCACGGCGCTTTTGCGGTACGCAGAATACAAAAAACAAGACAAACAAAAACCGGAAAAGGAAACGGCGCTCTTCCTTTCGCTCAAACAGCGCCGCATCAGCATCCGTGCCGTGGAAAACCTCGTAAAAAAATACAGCAAAATCGTTACGCCGCTGAAAAAGATCTCTCCGCACAAATTGCGCAGCACGTACGGGACGCAGCTCTACCGCGAAACCCATGATATCTATGTTGTTGCAGACGTACTCGGGCACAAGGATGTTAACACAACAAAAAAACACTACGCCGCCATCAGTGAAGACATCCGCCGCTCCGTAGCCGATAAAGTGCGCCTGCGCGAACCGAATGACGAAAAAAACGATTGATTATACGGTACATAGTACTTCGCATATATAGAAAATATGGAAGAAATTCAAAAAGAACAACAAGAAATCGAAAAGATTTTTATTATTCAGCCGCAGTTCGGTAACGATCACAAAGCGCTCGCGGAAGAAGCCGTATCGCTCATTGAGAGCGTGGGAGCGGCACATGCGGGCACATATTTTACCGAGATCCGCGAGATCAACCCCGCCACATTCATCGGCAGCGGGCACCTCGGCAAGATCCGCGAACGCCTTTCCGGCCTGCCCGTCACCGTTTTATTCAACGGCGAGCTCTCCCCTTCCCAAACGCTGAACATCTCATCCGCCTTGGACGGGAAAAAGGTCATTGACCGCACAACGCTGATTTTGGCCATCTTTGCAAAAAACGCAAAAACGAGCGAGGGCAAATTGCAGGTCGAACTTGCGCAGCTCAAATATATGTATCCGCGTCTGAAAGGCAAGGGCGAAGCGCTCTCCCGCCTCGGCGGCGGGATCGGTACCCGCGGTCCGGGCGAAACCAAGCTGGAAACGGACAGGCGACGCATCCGCGCACGCATTTCCGCCCTGGAAAAGCGCCTGCAAGGATTAAAACAGCGCCGCACCCTTGTGCAGGAACGGCGCGAAAAGCAAGCCGTTCGCACCATTGCTCTGATCGGATATACGAATACGGGAAAATCCACGCTGCTCAATTTGCTGACCGACGCGGATGTTTACGCACAGGATAAACTTTTTGCCACGCTGGATACGACCACGCGCAAACTTACGATCGACGGCAGCGAATTTTTGCTCACCGATACAGTCGGCTTTTTGCGCAACCTGCCGCACAGCCTCATTTCAGCATTTCATTCCACCTTGGAGAGCGCTCTTCAATGCGATCTCGCCCTGATCGTCTGCGACGCGCGCGGCGATCATACAATGCAGCTTGAAACGACGCTCTCCACTTTGCGGGAACTCGGCGGTGAAGTCCCCTATCTGATCGTGATGAACAAAAGCGAAGACCTGACCGATTTTGACGGGTACCCGCAGGGCAGCATCTTCATTTCCGCAAAATACGGCATCGGAATCGGCACCCTCAAAAATGAGATCCTGCGCTTTTTCAGCAACGAATGGGCAGACGTTGTTCTGCAGATCCCTTATACGCGCATGGCCGACTATACGCCGCTGAAAAAATACGCCGACGAATTGCACTTTGCCTACGAAGACGACGGCGTGCAGATCAAAGCGCGCATCCCGCGCATCCATCTGCAGCGCTTTTCCGCATTTCTGCACTGAACGCTCGTTTAAAAAGCGAGGCAGGCTTCCAATTTACGGAAGCCTGCCTCGCTTTTATATCGCTCTTTATTCGATCTTAACAAGCTCGTCTTCGCCGAGGTCACGCAAAAATTCGGGCAAGTCATCCCCCTCTTCCTCCGCCTGCTTTTCAGGCGTGGGTTTTTCCGCAGGTTCCGAAGAGCCGCTCCCCTCTTCGCCCTCTTGCGCGGCAGCGGCGGTCTCCTCGTCAACATACACGTTGTTTGCGTAAAGATACGAATCGGGCTCGTCTCCGTGCAGCTTTGCAATGCTCTCCATCAGCGTATCGTAATCGGGCAGATCGGCAATGCTGTTCAGCTTGAAGCGCTTTAAAAAATTATCCGTTGTGGCATACAGGATCGGTCTGCCGACGGCATCTTTTCTGCCTACGGGTTCGATCATTTTCAGATCGAGCAGCGTATGGATCGCATAATCGCAATTCAGCCCGCGCAGCGCCTCCAACTCTCCCTTAGTGATCGGCTGCTTATAGGCAATGATCGCCGAACATTCTAAGATCGTGCGAGTAAACTCGCGCTCTTTGATCGGGTTGAGCACAGACGAAACAAAATCTTTGTATTCCGGATTGCTGGAAAGCTGCAATTTTTTATTGAATTGCAGCAGACGGATCCCGCCGTCCTCGGCGTAGCGCTCCTGCAACTGCTTCGCCGCATCCTTCACTTCCTTTTCGCTCACCCCGAGCTTTTCGGAAATATCCGAAATAAGCACAGGATTTCCGGAAACAAACAGGATGCTCTCCAAAATATTACTCAAATTCTTCAAAGTTCTCCGGCTCCTCCTCGTCGCCCCTTTCCGCATTGTATTGGATACGGATATCGCCGAACGTCGCTCCCTGCACCGCTTTCACATACTGGTATTTGAGCAAGTTCAGAAGCGCCAAAAACGTCGTAATGATCTCGCTTCTTCCCGAATGCGCGGAAAACAACTCTTCAAACCAGACCTCTCCGCGCTCGCTGACCGTTTCACGGATATAATCCGCCCTGTCCTGGATCGTAAAAACGTCTTTCGGAATCTCGCGCTGGATATCCGCGTCGCGCCGAAGCGCTTCACGGCGCAGCATCAGCTCGGTAAATGCCTTTAAAAGCCCGTCAAGATTGAAATCACGGTAAACGATCTTTGCCTCACCGACGTTTTTATCGGGCGGTTTATAATAAAAGCCGACCGTCTCCAGCTCTTTCAGCTTCTGGCTCTCTTCTTTCAGCAGCTTGTACTCTTCGAGGGCGCGGATCAGCATGCTTTCACTGTCTTCCTGCTCCTCTTCCGGCTCAACGATCGCAGGCACAAGGCTCTTTGCCTTGATCTCCAAAATCGTCGACGCGATCGCCAGATACTCGCTTGCCTTATCAATGTCGATGTACGGCAGCCCTTTCATGTAATCAAGAAATTGCTCCGTCACTTTGGAAACAAATATATCCTTGATCTCGATCTTTTCCTGTTTGATGAGGAACAGAAGAAGGTCGAGCGGACCTTCAAAATTTTCAAGTACCGTCGTATAATCGACGACCGATTCAAATTTAGCGGCTTCGTTTGCCATTAAAACACCAACCCCCACAGCAGTTCGATCGGCATGCGGACATATTTGACGACAAATTCCAAAAGCAGCCCGAGCGGATCGCAATAGCGGAACACAAACGCAGCTTCCCCGCCGAGGTAGCGCCCAAGCATCGACATGACAAAATGCAGCGCGATCAGGGCGATCAGGATATAATATCCGTTCCTTCTGATCCAGCAAAAAACTCTGCCGCGCCTGCGGTTCACCGCCTCAACGACGCGCCAGCCGTCCAGCGGCGGCAGCGGAATGAGATTGAACACAAAAAACGTGACCGAATATGCAAACAGATAGTACGTAAAATCGGCGGCTATCTGCGCGCCCCATCCGCCCGGCAGCATAAGCGCCAGCCTGAACAACGGGTAAAACAAAAACGCCGTCAGATAATTGCACACAACGCCGGCAAGCGCCGTAAGAACAAGCCCGCTGCGGTAATGGCGGAAATTATTCGGATCGATCGGAACAGGCTTCGCCCAGCCGAATCCCGCCACGGCAAACAGGCAAAGACCGATCGGATCGAAATGCCTGAGCGGATTCAGGCTGAGCCTACCGCGGATCTTCGGCGTAAGGTCACCGCATTTATAGGCGGCAAATGCGTGGGCAAATTCATGCAGCGTCAACGCGACCGCCGCCGCAAAGAAACTTGCGACCAGGTAGATCGCATAGTCAAGAAATCCCTGCATGGTTTAAATTATACTATATCCGACGCAAAAAAGCAAGGCAAACGCCCTATAAAAAAATACGGCAAGGCGAACACGCCTTGCCTTAAAACCAACTGCATTATTGCAGACGCGCAGGGATCACGTCGTTGCGGACGATATCTTCATAACTCTGCGGTTTGACGATGTATTCCGCCTGCCCGTCCTTGACAAGGACGACGGGAGGAACGGCGTTGCGGTTGTAATTGCTCGCCATCGAATAATTGTAAGCCCCGGTAGACAACACGGCGAGGATGTCACCCTCTTTGACAGGCGGAAGATCCACATCCGCACAGATGATATCGCCGCTCTCGCAGCACTTGCCCGCGACGGTCACGCGCTCGGACGCAGGCTCCGCCGCACGGTTGGCAAGAAGCGCCGTATATTTCGCCTGATACAGGGCATAGCGTGGGTTGTCAAACATACCGCCGTCAACGGCTACATACTTTTTAACGCCCGGGATATCTTTGATCGCGCCGACCGTATACAGCGTGACGCCCGCCTCCCCCACGATCGACCTGCCCGGTTCGATGTAGAGATACGGACGCGGATAAGAAAGCGCGTCGGCATGCTCTTTGACCGCAGCGATCACCGTGCGCAGGTACTCCGTATAGTCGGGAACAGCCAGCTTCGCGTCCTCGTCCGTATACCAGATCCCGTATCCGCCGCCGAGATTGAGAGCCGCCGCCGTAAAACCGAGCTTTGCACGCATCTGAGCCATAAAGGCGAGCATCTTTTGCGCCGCCAAGGCAAACGACTGTTTTTCAAAGATCTGCGAACCGATATGGCAATGATACCCCTGCAGGCGCACATTCCTTTTGGTGAGGGCGTAAGCGGTGATCTTTTCCGCCGTTCCGTCCGCAACGGAAAAACCGAACTTGCTGTCCGTTTTCGCCGTCTGGATAAAGCGGTGCGTATGCGCTTCCACACCCGGGTTGACGCGCAGAAGGATATCCTGCTTTTTCCCCTGTTTTGCACAGAGCGCGTCCAGCGCATCGAGTTCGCTGTACGAATCGACCGCGATCAGCCCGACTCCGTTTTCTACGGCGAGCGCAAGCTCGCCGGGCTGTTTGTTGTTGCCGTGCAGACAGATCTTTTCCGCAGGGAAGCCCGCCCGCAGCGCCGTATACAGTTCGCCACCGGAAACAACGTCGACCCCGACCCCCTCCTGCTGCACGATCTTATAGATCGCCATGCAGGAAAAGGCCTTCGACGCATACAAGACCAGCCCGTTCCCGTCGTAATCTGTACGGATCGCAGCCGCATAGGCAGCGCACATATCGCGGATATACTGCTCGTCCATCACATACAGCGGCGTGCCGAACTGTTTTGCAAGTTCCGTTGCATCCGCTCCGCCGATCGAAAGATGACCGAGACTGTTGATCTTCAAAGTTTCGCGTGCATTCATATCGTTATCCCCGCGACTGTTTTTCCATAAATCATTTTATCACGTTTGCGGGGATTTTGCAACGCATTTATCGGACAAAGTGCGGCAGCCGAAGGTAAAAAAACCGCGCCGTTTTCGTGTATGAGCGGTGAACAGAAAAGCGCTCACCAAAAATGCTGAACAAGGCGCAGCAGTTCATCCTTTGAAAGAGCGGAAGCGTCCTGTATGGGAGTAAAGTCACGCTCCTCGTTCTTTTTGCTCAAAAGGTCATCCCCCAAAAACTGCACCGTCTGCCCTGAAATATTCTCCGTATGCCGCAAACAACGGCAGCGCAGCAAATACTTGCCTTCCCCCTCGGGAAGCACAAAACAACCGTCCGGATCGGCCTTGCCCAAAGAGCATTCGATCGCAGCATTTTTCGGGAAATACACGCGAACGGATCTTCTTCCTGTATTTTTGTGTACGATCAATTCAAGCGTGCCGCTTTCTGCATTCTTTTCAACGCTGAAATCGATTTCCGTATCGCGATCGCGCAGGGAACACGGCTCCATCAACGTAAGCCAAATGGTTTTTTCGTCCGAAACCGCGGCAAACGCCGCAAGCGACAAAAGCCCTTCCGCAAGGCGCATCGTACAGCAAAAGTAAGCCTCATACATATAAACTTTCATGCTGCTATTCTCGCTTGTAACGCAGGTATCACAGCCCGCGCCGCCGTTTTCACGCTGTCCCGAACGCAGCGCATTTCTGAAAATGCGGTTTACAAGCTGCAAATATTCGTACCGCTTTGTATGTAAAAAGAGCTTCTGCGCAACGATCAGCGAATCAACGACCGCACATGGTTCCGTCCAATACGGCTTCCCGAACCAGTTGTAGTTGGCATAGTTTACGGTCATTCCGCATTTGCAATACAGATCAAAGATCCGCTCGGCATGCGCGTACAAAGCAGGATCCCCGACGAGATCGCCAAAGCGAAGCAATCCGCGCAAACCGGAAAGGGTCGCATGCGTTTGACAATGAAGTTTTACGAAATCAAGCGACAGATATTTCTCCGACATCCTTTCGATCACGCCGCGCAGTTTTTCGGAAGGATACAACTCATATGCCGCAGTGATCCCGTCGAGCAGGATAAACGCACAGCCGACATCGCTGGAAAGCAGCCAGCTGCCCTTTGCATTGGTTTCCAGATGCCCGTCGACCCCGCCGACGTCTCTCTCGCACAGCGGATATTCGTTAAAAAACTCTCCTAATTTACACAAATACGCGTCGCAGATCCTACGGATGCGGCTGAGAATCGTCTCATCCTGCGTAAGCGAAAAGTATTCGCACAGCCCGCGCAAAAACCAACTGTTACCCGAAAGCTGTTGCTCGTTTACTATTTTACCGTCAAAGAGGTCGCCGAAATAACCATCCGCATTGGTAAATTCATCCAGATGTTCGACGATCGTGCGTACCTGCGCCAACGCACTGCGGGAATATGTACCAATATCGGCTTTGACAATACAGCACAGAGCGAGCATGGTACGCCCTTCCCAATCCCCCGGCCAGCTGTATCCTTCCCGCCAAAAGACCTGCGGATACGCATACTGCGCATCCTGCAGGCGTTTTGCATTCGCTTCAAGCCTTCGTTTCAATTCTCCTGTTACGTGCACGCCCATAGCCCGACCCTTGATTGCATTCCCCCGCCCGCCTCAGCAGACGGGGGAATTTTCCTTTTTTTATGTTACAGAGATCACTTCGATCGTTGCAATATTGAATAAGACACAGTCCGAATGCACAGCCGCTCAGCCAAGAAAGGTATTGAGCAGGCGAACAGAATTTGCAGAAAAATCCTGCAGCTCTTCGGGAGAGAGCTTTTTGTATGAAAGTTTGGCAAGGTAGTAGATCTGTTTTGCCACGAACTTCTTTTTCTCTTCATCGGCAGCGGTAAAAGCCTGTACGACCGGGTTTGCGGCATTCAGAACAAGCGTGACGTCACGGTCGGCGTCGGCGCCTTCCAGCCCGTAAAACGCGTTCATCTCCCCGAATCTGCGCGCAAACTCCGCAACGTTGATCACGGCGGGCACGTCCTGCGATTTCAGCCTTTCCACTTTTACGGTGACGCCTTCGACCGCCAGCGCGTTCTTAAACTCCTCCGACAACTTTTTATCCGCGTCTTCATCCGCTTTGCCATCGGCTTTCAGTGCGGCATCCACATCCGCATCGATGCGGAGAAAACGGAATTTTCCGCTCTCTTTATACTCGATGTAACTGATGTAATGCGGGTCGACAAAGGAATCACACACGATGGCATTCAGCCCTGCCGCGCGGAACATCGAAATGTATTGCGCCTGCCCTGCCTCGTCTGAAACATAATAGACGGTGACGGGCTTTTCTTCCTTTTTCTCGGCGGCCGCTGCATCCTTCCCGCCGTCAGCGGCGGGCGCTTCTTCGGCGGGTGCGGTCTCTTTACGGAAATCTTCCAAATTTTTATAAGCGCCGTTGAGATCCTTAAATATGACGATATCCTTGACTTTGGAGTAAAAATCTTCGTCCTTCAAGCAACCGACTTTGATAAAAACGGAGAGATCCGCCCAGCACTTTTCATACTTTTCGCGATCCGATTTATACAGCCCTGTAAGTTTATCGGAAACCTTTTTCACAATGTGTTTGGATATCTTCTGCACCTGCCTGTCATTCTGCAAAAAGCTGCGCGAAACATTGAGCGGGATATCCGGGCAGTCGATCACGCCGTTCAAAAGCAAAAGATATTCGGGGATGACCTCTTTGATGTTATCGGCGATAAAGACCTGGTTGCAATACAGCTTCACTTTGCCGCGCTCCAGCTCCACTTTGCTCTTCACCTTCGGGAAGTACAGGATCCCTTTCAGGCGGAACGGATAGTCCATATTCAGATGGATCCAGAACAGCGGGTCGTGATAGTCATGGAACACCTTTCTGTAAAACGCAAGGTATTCCTCGTCCGTGCAGTCTTTGGGGTTTTTCAGATACAGCGGCTGCGTATCGTTGACGGGTTTATCCTCTTCCTTCCCGCTTGCGTCCAGATAGATGTCATACGGCATGAACGCGCAGTATTTTTCCAGCAGTTCGCGCACTTTTGCCTGTTCCAAAAACTCCTTTTCGGCTTTGGCGATGTGCATGACAATCTTTGTGCCACGCGACGCCTTATCGCAGTCTTCGATCGTATACGTACTTTCCCCGTCAGACTGCCAGTGAACGGCGGGCGCGTCCTCTTTGTAGGACTTCGTAAAGATCTCAATGTTTTCCGAAACCATGTAGGCAGAATAGAAACCGAGCCCGAAATGCCCGATAATGCCTTCTCCGCCCGCCTTTTCGTACTTAGACAAAAAGTCGGCAGCGCCCGAAAAAGCGATCTGCGTGATGTATTTTTCCACTTCCTCTTCGGTCATGCCGATCCCGTTGTCTTCCACGGTGAGGGTGCCCGCGCTTTTATCGACGCGGACGTCGATCCTGTAACCGTCCTCCGACACGGCGCACTCACCCATATCCGCGAGCTTTTTATGCTTTGTGATCGCATCGGCTGCGTTTGCGACGATCTCGCGGATAAAAATATCTTTATCCGAATAGAGCCACTTTTTGATGATCGGCATCATGTTTTCGCTTGCGATCTGAATGTTGCCTTGTTTAGCCATCTTAACACCTCGTATAAACAAAAGCCCCGCAACAAAGCGGGGCTGAAACAACAGATTATTTACTGATCGGAATTCTTGTTCTGCAGCATTTCCGCGATGGAAGCCCCGCCGATGCCGCCTTCCGACCATTCATGCACATCGTCCTCATCGTGGCTATCCCTGTACGCGCGGGAAGATTTGCGAGGCTTCCTGTCGCCCCTGCCTTCCTCGTCGCGGCGGCTGCGCACGTGCGTGATCTCCGGTTCGGGCAAAAGCGCCTTGATGGAGAGGGTCATCTTCTTGTTCGCAGGATCGAGAACAAGGATCTTCGCGTCGATCTCTTCCCCGATGGAGAGCACAGACGTGGGATTTTCCAGCCATTCGTGCGAGATCTGCGATACATGCACCAACCCGTCAATGCCGCTTTCCACTTCAACGAAAGCGCCGAACGGAACGATGCGGACGACTTTGCCGTGGACGATGTCGCCTTCGGCATACTTTTCGGAAACAAGATCCCAAGGCTGCGGCTGCAGCTGCTTGTACCCGATGGAAACTTTCTTGTTCTGCTCGTCCACTTTGAGCACTTTGAATTCGTACGTCTTGCCGATCTCAAGCACGTCGTTCACGCTTTTGACGCCCGTCCAGGAGAGGTCGGAGATGTGCGCGAGGCAGTCGAAGCCGTTTACGGAGACAAACGCGCCGAAGTTGGTGATGCGTTCCACCTTGCCTTCCACAATGTCACCGACGTGCACATTGGCAAAGAACTCCGCTTCGCGTTCTGCTTTCACCTGTTCACGGGCGGCGCGCTCTTCTTCCAGCACAACGCGCTGCGACGCGATGATCTCCTTTTTGCGATCGGAGCGCTTGATCTCAAGCGCTTTGAGGCGGAGCTTTTTGCCGACATACTTATCGAGCTCCTTCACATACCCCATGCGGATCTCTTTCGCGGGAACGAAGACGGTGTAGGTACCCATAGACCCGGTCAGGCCGCCTTTGTTGAACCCCGTGCAGGTGATGTCAAACTCTTCGCCGTTGCTGATGGCGTCGATCTTCTCTTCTTCCTCTTTGATCTTGGCGATGATCTTCTGCGAGATCTTTGTGGGGTTGACGGAAAGCACCATGACTTCGATCTCTTCCCCAGCTTTCGCCGCGTACTCTTCTTTGCTGTATGTTTCGCATTCGAGTTCTTCTTTTTCAAGGAGCGTCTCCTTTTTGAAGAACGGCAGCAAAACCGCGACGCCTTCATCCGTAGCGGACGAAATGATCGCAGTCACAAGCTGACCCTTTTTCAGCTTAGCCTGCCCGTCCTCCATCTTGGCAACGACTTCCTCCATGGTATTCGTTGCGTTCACTTCTGTGTTGTTTTCCATCTTAAAAAGAACCTCCTGCGTTTGCGTATCCGGCGTGGAAGCCCCGGACACGATGCCTACATTTTTAAATTTTTTCAGTTGCTGCGGCAGAAATCCGGACGCATCCGTCAAGCGGAATACATTTGCGCAATACTTGCTGCAGATCTCCTTCAAGCGGTTCGTGTTGCTGCTGTTTTCCCCGCCGATCACAAGCATTGCGTCACTGTTTTTCGCAAGCGCTGCCGCCTCTTCCTGACGCTCTTTAGTAGTATAGCAAATTGTTTTGAAAATCTCAACTGTTTTTTCACGACCTTTTGCAACAATTTTGACTATTTTTTCAAAAATTTCCTCAGGGCAGGTCGTTTGCGCCACAACAACAAGATTTTCCCCCTCGGGAACGCCGCAGCACTCCTCTTCGGAAGCCGCCACGACCGCCTTCCCTTCTGCCCAGCCGACAAGCCCCGTCACCTCCGGATGGACGCGCTCACCGACGATCAGGATGCGCTTCCCTTCGGCAGCGGCACGGCGGACGATCGTCTGCGTCCTCTTTACAAACGGGCAGGTGCAGTCGACCACATGCAGCCCCCGCTCGGCACAGCGGGCGTAGACGTCCTTTCCCACCCCGTGCGAGCGCAGGATGACCGTCGCCCCGGGCGGCACCTCGTCCACCGAAGAAACGGTCACGATGCCGCGGCGCGCGATGTCCTCCGTGACAAGCGGATTGTGCACCAATTCGCCCAGAACGTACACGCCGTCCGCAGCGATCCGCTGCGCCGTTTCGACCGCATGGCGCACGCCCTTGCAAAACCCGCTGCTCTTTGCAACGGTCACGTTCATCCTTTGTTCTCCCCGTGCTTTTGCTTACGCGCTTTTTTGGCGGCTTTTGCCGCCTCTTGTGCGGCAACATATTCACGGCGCGTTGCCAGCATGCTCTCGCGGATAACGCCCTCCGCCTCTTCGTAATCTTCAGCCGTCATACGGCGGTCATAGTACGCGGAAAGATCGACCGCGTCGCCGACGATGATCTTTGTGCGGCGGAAAAGCCGTGTTTTCCGCAGGCACATGACGGGGTACACGGGGACTTTTGCGCGGATCGCAAAGAGCGCCGCCCCGCTTTTGAGCGGAAGCAGTTCCACGTCCTTGGTCTTGTTCCGCGTACCTTCCGGGAACATTGCGATCTTTTCTCCGTTTTTCAGACAGCGGAGCGCGGACATCACGGCCTTTGCGTCCGTACCGTCGCGCGAAACGGGGATCGCCTGTACGACTTTGCACAAATAGGCGATGAACTTGCTTTTCCAAAGTTCCTGCTTTGCGATAAAATGCACGCGGTCTTTGGTAACGCACGCCATGTGCACGATGTCCCAGATGCGGTAATGATTGCCCACGAGCACGCAGGCGCCCTGCCCGACCTTTTCTTTCCCAATCAGTTTATACGGCAGAACGATCTGCACGAACGCATTCAGCACAGCTTTCAAAAACCCGTAACCGCTCATACCTTCTCCTGAATGCGGCGGCGGATAAACGCCACGACTTCTTCGATGCTCATTTCCGAAGTGTCGACGAGCACCGCGTCCTCCGCACGGCGCAGCGGCGAAATGGCGCGCGACGCGTCATTCCTGTCGCGCTCTTCGATCTCCTTCTCCAATGCTGCATAGTCGACCGTATACCCCTTCGCGCACAGTTCGTCGAACCGCCGCTTGGCGCGCACGGGCACGGAAGCCGTTACAAAAAATTTAAAGGGCGCATCGGGCAGCACAGCCGTGCCGATATCCCGCCCGTCCAGCACGCAGGACTGCTGTTTCGCGATCTCGCGCTGCATTTCCACCATTTTTTTACGCACGCAGCCAAGCGCCGAAATTTTCGAAGCCGCCATGGAGACCTCCGGGCGGCGGATCGCCTCTGATACGTCCTGCCCGTCCAGCAGCGTATGCTGCGCGCCGCCGCGGTATTCGATGCGGAGATCGAGCGTCTGCAGCATTGCCGCAACGGCAGGCTCATCGGAAACATCGATGCCGCATTGCGAGGCTTTCAGCGCGCACGCACGGTACATAGCACCCGTATCAAGATACAAGATATCAAGCTCGCGGGAAAGGCGTTTCGCCACCGTGCTTTTGCCGCTGCCGGAAGGCCCGTCTAACGCGATGGCATATTTTCCGAGATCTTTGCGCAGACCTGCCGCCGCACGCAGGTAGACGTGCCTGGCAGGCGCGTCTCCTTCGGCAAGCACGAGCACGCGGATGCACAGGGGCAAGGCTCCGTCGATCACAGGCTCCTGCGCGGAAAAGAGCGCGCAGGACGAAAATCCCGCTTCCCGCGCCGCCTTAGCGGGATACAGCGAACGGATATCCTCCGTATTGGAAAACAGGATCGAAATGCAGCTCTCCAAAGCGAGCGCATTTTCCTCGGCGATCGTTTCAAGCAATTCCTTTACTGCCGCACGGATCTCCTCCGGCGTATCTTGCTGCACGGTCGTGGCGCCGCGTATCGCACGCATGGCAATTACCTCCGATTCAAACAATTTATGTCGCGCATAGTACTATGCAAAATTAAAAAATCAGTCTTTTACACTTACAGCGGCGCACCCTGCAAGATAACCCGTCATAAAGGCGATCTGCAAATTAAAGCCGCCTGTGTACGCATCCACATCGAGCGTTTCGCCGCAAAAATACAAACCGCGATGAAGTTTGCATTCCATCGTTTTCGGATCGATCTGTTTCAGTTCTACCCCGCCGGACGTCACGACCGCCTCTTCGTACGGGCGCAGCGCCCTGCATTGGAGCGTAAGCCCCTTCAATGTTTTTAAAAGCGCCAAACGCTGCGGTTTTGTCAACGAATGCGCGGGCAGCTGCGGCGGAACGGACGAACTTTCCAACACGGGAACGATCAGGCTCTTCGGCAAAAGCGAAGCAAGCACCGTGTGCATCTGCTTGTTCTTTGCATCCTCGATCTCTCGCAGCAATCGCTTATCCAACGTCTGCCCGTCAAGAGCGGGTTTCAGGTCGACGGACAGGCGGAGCCTTCCGATCTCCCTTCTGTTCAGCTGTGCAGACAGCGTTAAAACCGTCGGGCCGGAAACGCCGAAATGCGTAAAAAGCATTTCTCCGAATGCAGAGGCGACCGCCCGTTCCCCCTCGTACGCAGTCACGCGGACATTTTTCAGCGTGAGCCCCTGCACCGCGCCGAGCCAATCCGCATCGCAGACGATCCCGCACAGCGACGGGCGGAGCGGCGTCAACGCAAGCCCGAGCTTTTCCGCAAAGCGGTACCCGTCGCCCGTGCTGCCCGTCGCGGGATAGGAAATCCCGCCCGTACAGACTATGACGGCATCCGCCGCATCCTTCTCTCCGCCCGCAAACACATTCCAGCCGCTTGCAGACGGCTCCAACGCCGTAACTTGTGTGTTGAACCGAAAGCGCGCTCCTACTTCACGGCAGCAGCGCTCCAGGCATTTCGTCACGTCGCTCGCCTTTTCAGAGAGAGGAAACACGCGGTTGCCGCGCTCCACTTTCAGCGGCAGCCCGTTCTCTTCCAAAAAGCGCATGAGCTTAGAAGGCGGAAACGCATACGCCGCGCCCGTCAGAAATTTTGCGCCGCGCACAACGTTTTCCAAAAAGGTTTCCGGGCTGCAATCGTTCGTCACATTGCATCTGCCCTTGCCCGTGATATAAAGTTTTTTACCCGCCTTTTCATTCTTTTCATAGACGGTGACGGCGCCGCCGTGCGAGGCAGCGGCATACGCCGCCATCAGCCCCGACGCACCCGCGCCGACGATCGCAATACGCTTCATATTCGCAGACAATGAAATCTCGGCGGAAACCGCCGCTTCCGCCGAGGACGATACGGGATCAGACGGGATAGACCCCGCCTTCCCCTACGAGGTTCGCGTCAACGCCCGCATCGCGCGCCTTGCGCCATTTAAAGTAATTGAGCGCCACCTGCCCGAAGACCGCATACGAAAGCACATCTTCCTCCTGCTGCATATACGGTGCGATCTCTTCACGGAATTTTTCATATTCCGGTTTCAGGTCGTCGGCGGGGCGGTAAGAAATGCGCGGCTCGTCTCCGATGCATTTTTTCAAGACCGCCGCATCCGGCTCGGCGGGCAGTTTGCCGTATTCCCCGCGCAGAAGCCCCTTGAATTCTTTGGTGACCATCTTATAGCGCTCGCCGGACAAAACGTTCAGCACCGCTTGTGTGCCCACGATCTGGCTGGAAGGCGTAACAAGCGGCGGATAGCCGCAGTCTTTGCGCACATTCGGAACTTCCGCCAGCACTTCGCCGAGCTTTTCCGATTTGTTTTGCTGCTTCAGCTGCGAAATAAGGTTGGAAAGCATGCCGCCCGGCACCTGATAGATGAGGGCGTTGATGTCGATCGAAAGCACTTTCGGCGAAAGGAAACCGTCCTTTTTCAGCCGCTCCGCCACCCCTTTGAAATGATTGACGATGGGCAGAAGTTTGGCAATATCAATGCCCGTATCGTATTGCGTACCTTTCAGCGTAGCCACAAGCGGTTCGGTCGCGGGCTGGCTGGTGCCGTTGCCGAGCGGAGACAGCGCGCAATCGACGATGTCGGCGCCCGCTTCAATGGCTTTCAGGTTGACCATGTCGCCCGTTCCTGCCGTATTGTGCGTATGCAGGTGGACTTTGACTTTCGGATCCAGCTCCTTTTTGAGTTTGGAAACAAGGTCGAACGCCGTATACGGAAGCAGAAGGTTCGCCATATCCTTGATGCAGATATTGTCGGCGCCCATCTGTTCCAGCTGCTTGGCGAGCTTTACAAAGTACTCCGTGGTATGCACGGGGCTGGTCGTGTAACAAATGGCAGCTTCGCACACCCCGCCGTACTTTTTGATCGCCTTCATCGCCGTTTCCAAATTGCGCGGGTCATTGAGCGCATCGAACACGCGTACGACCGTGACCCCGTTTTCAATGGACTTGGCAACGAATTTTTCCACGACGTCGTCCGCATAATGGCGGTAGCCGAGCAAATTCTGCCCGCGCAAAAGCATCTGGATCGGCGTCTTTTTCAGATATTTTTTCAGAGTGCGGAGCCGTTTCCACGGATCCTCGTTCAAAAAGCGCAGGCAGCTGTCAAAGGTCGCGCCGCCCCACGCCTCCAAAGAATAGTAACCGATCTCATCAAGCTGCTCCAAAACGGGCAGCATCTCATCCGTACGCATGCGCGTGGCTGCCTGCGACTGGTGCGCGTCACGCAAGATCGTATCGGTAATAAGCACCTTTTTCTTTTTTGATTCTGCCATTTTCGTTCTCCTGACCGAGTACTGCAAAAATTTTTAAAAAGCTAACCGCCGAAACACGCCAGCAGGAACCCTGCCGCCACAGCCGAACCGATGACGCCTGCCACGTTCGGCCCCATTGCGTGCATCAGCAAATGGTTGTTCGGGTCGGTCTGCCGCCCCACATCCTCGGATATCCGCGCCGCCATCGGCACTGCCGATACGCCCGCCGAACCGATCAGCGGGTTGATCTTCCCGCCCGAGAGCTTGTTCATGATCTTTGCCATCCCGAGCCCGCCGACGGTACCGAAGCAGAAAGCNNCCCGAGCGCAATGATATACAACGTCTGCAACTGCAAGAACGTCGTACCGATCGCCTTACAGCCGACGCAGATGCCGAGGAAGATCGTGATGGTGTTCATGAGCCCGTTCTGCGCCTGCTGCGAAAGCCTGTTCACAACGCCGCTTTCCCGCATCAGATTGCCCAGCATCAGCATGCCCAAAAGCGGGATCGCATCGGGGAGCAGGATGCCGACCACAAGCGTGACCAGGATGGGGAAAATGATCTTTTCCACTTTGGAAACTTCACGAAGCTGCTTCATGCGGATCGCACGCTCTTTCTTCGTGGTCATCAGCTTCATGATCGGTTTTTGAATGATCGGAATGAGCGCCATGTAGGAATACGCGGCGATCGCAATGACCGACAACAGATCGTGATTCGTAAATTTGGCAAGCGCCTGCGTCAGGTAGATCGCCGTCGGACCGTCCGCCCCGCCGATAATACCGATGGAAGCAGCCGCCGCAGCGTCGAAGCCGAGCACGACCGCGCCGAAAAACGTCAAAAACACACCGAGCTGCGCCGCCGCACCGATGAGCATGCTCTTCGGGTTTGCGATCAGCGGCCCGAAATCCGTCATCGCGCCGATCCCCATAAAAATGAGCGGCGGATAGATCACGTATTCAACGCCGTAATTCAGCCAGCCGAGCAGCCCGCGCGTGACGGTCTCTTCCCCCGTCGCCTCGTCAACTTCCGTCTTCATCCACAGCACTTCGCTCGCGCCGGGGATGTTGATAATGAACATACCGAACGCGATCGGCAGAAGAAGAAGCGGCTCAAATTTCTTTACGATGGCAAGGAACATCAGGACCAGCGAGATCGCGATCATTACATAGTTCGACCAATCGCCCTGTGCAAGACCGGACTTCTCCCAAAGCCCTGTGAACATGTTGCCCAACATTTCCCAGAATGACATGGAACCACCTTTTACCCGATGATCGCAAGCAGCGTGTTCGTTTCCACATTATCCCCCGCCGCAACTTTAAAGGATATTTTCCCAGCGACGGGCGCCGTGATGTCGTTGTCCATTTTCATCGCTTCCAACACGATCACGGGCTGGTTCACGGTGACGGTATCCCCTTCTTTCACGAGCAGCTCTTTGATAAGCCCG
>CASDPE010000011.1 GCA_949282395.1 uncultured Bacillota bacterium
CGCGGGTCGGCGTAGCGGCAGGAGCGCAGGCTGTGTTCGAGCACGTCGTAGTTGTGGAAGTCTGCGCGCTGCGGCATGCCCCGCCCCGCCGTCAGCTCGGGCAGGATGCGATCCAGACCGCCCGTGTCGTCCAGCCGTTTCAGCCCCTCGTAATGCGCGTAGCGGACGCCGTATTTTTCGTCCGCGTGCAAAATAAGCTGCAATTCCGCGTAGATGCGTTCGGCGGTGATGGTGCCGATGCGCGCGGCTTCCGCCCGCGCGCCCGCAAGGCAGGCGGCGTCCGGCGTGAACCCGAGCTGTGCGGAAAGGCGCGCCATGCGCAGGAGCCGCAGCCCGTCCTCGCCGAACACCTCTTTGGCGGCGCGCGTCGTGCGCAGCTTTTTGGCGGCAATGTCTTCCATGCCGCCCAGCGGGTCGCATACCCCGCCCGTGCGGATGTCGTAATACACGGCGTTGCAGCAAAAATCCCGCCGCAGCGCGTCCGTGCGCAGGTCGTGCGTGAAGGTGACGCGCGCGGGCGCATGCCCGTCGCCGCGGTAAAAATCCGAGCGGAAGGAGGTGAATTCGAGTTTCGCGCCGTCCGCTTCCAGATTCACCGTGCCCGTGTTTTTGTACACGCCGTTCACGTGCAGCCCGCAGCTTTCGGCAAGACGCGAAAAGGTTTCGGCGTCTGCGGGCGCGCACAGGTCGATGTCGTCCGTGGCGGGCAGCCCCGCAAGGGCGTCGCGCACGGCGCCGCCCACCACATACAGCGGGAAGGGCGCCTTCCGCGCAAGCGCTTTCAGTTGTTCGGGTAAGTTGAGTTTCATACGGTTTCCGTTATAATAAAAAGGGAATGTGTATATTTGCAAAAACAATTATAGCAGAAGTTGAATTAAATTGCAAATCTTCCCCGTTTATTATATAATAAAAGCAGAGAAAGGCAGCGGCAGGATACGGTACAGAGGGAGAAAGATGTTCTACGTCATCGTAAACCCGAACGCGGGGCGGGGGAAAAAGAAAAAGCAGTTCGAGCGCGCGGTGGCACGCATGCGCGAGCGCGGCATGGAGTTCTGCCTTGAATACACGCATGCGCGCGGCGCGGCGAAGGAGCTGGCGCGGCAGGCGTGCGAGGCGGGCGGCGACGTCATCGTCGCGGGCGGCGACGGTACGCTGCACGAGGCGGTGAACGGGTTCACCAACTTTGACCGCTGCGCCCTCGGGCTGATCCCGCTGGGCACGGGCAACGACTTTGCCGTCGCGGCAAAGATCCCCGAAGACCCTGTTGCGGCGGTCGATCTCATTGCAGGCGGCACCCCGAAATACACCGAATACATGCAGATGCCGCAGGGCGTGCGCGGCATCAACGTCATCGGCACGGGCATCGACGTCGAGATCCTGCGCCGCTGCCGCGAAAACCGCCTGTTCCGCGGCAAAACGGGGTACCTGCTGAGCCTGATCGTATCCCTCATCAAATTCAAAAACTACGATCTGCGCGCGCGGTTCAACGGCAAAGAGGAGCGGTACAAAGCGCTCATCGCGTGCATCGGCAACGGGTACCGCATCGGCGGCGGCATCCGCATGTGCCCGCAGGCGGTGCTCGGCGACGGGCTTTTGGACTTCGTCGCCGTAGACAACGTGAAAAAGCTGCGCGTGCCCGCCGCGTTCATAAAACTGATGAAGGGGCGCATTTTAGAGGAGAGCTTTACGCGCTTCGAGCGCTGCGAACATGTAGAGGTGGTGCCCGAAAAGCCGCTCACCGTGCAGGTGGACGGCGAACTGTACGACGGGCTGCCCTTTGTGGTGGATGTGGTGAAGGACACGCTGCGCATGTACAGGGGTTAGTGCGTGCATACTTTGCGGGCGGAAGGAGGACGAGATGGAATACGTCTACATGCTGTTTCTTGTCGGCGCGGTCATCGCGCTGTGCATCTTCATAAACCGCATCACGGATAAACTGAAAGTTCCGTCGCTGCTCCTGTTCATCGCCCTCGGCGTGGTGTTCGGGCTGGTCTCGCGCGCGGCGGGCATGGAAAATTTCACCGATTACGGGCTGGGCAACATCGTGTGCTCTATTTGCCTTGTGTTCGTCATTTTTTACGGCGGGTTCGGCACCAACTTCAAGGAAGCGCGCCCCGTGGCGGGCAGGGCGCTGCTGTTGTCCTTTGCGGGCACGGCGCTCACGGCGGGGCTGGTCGGCGTGGGGGTGTGGTGCATCTTTCAGATCCTGCCCTTCGGCGGCATCGGCTGGGTGGAGAGCCTGCTCATCGGCTCGGTCATCTGCTCTACGGACGCCGCGTCCGTGTTCAACATCCTGCGTTCGCGCAGGCTGAACCTGAAATACCGCACCTCGTCGCTGCTGGAAATGGAGTCCGGGTCGAACGACCCCATGTCGTACATGCTCACGGCGGTCTTTACGGCGGTGCTCGCCATACAGTACGGCGTGCAGGGCGCGGGGCAGATGGGCGCGGGGCAGATCGTCGGCATGCTCTTTTCGCAGGTCGGCTTCGGCGCGCTGTTCGGGGTGGGCTTCGGGCTGCTCGGCATCTTCATTTTAAAGCGCTTTTCCTTCAATATGGGGCAGGGCGGCACCATCTTCGTCGTCGCCGTGGCGCTGGTCACGTACGCGCTGCCCACCCTTTTGGGTGAGGTGACGGGCGTGCCCGTGCTCGCGGGCAACGGGTATCTCGCCGTGTACATCTGCGGCATCATGCTCGGCAACGCGCGCATCGCGCAGAAGCGGGACTGCGTCCGCTTTTTCGACGCGCTCACGAGCGTCGCGCAGATGCTCATCTTTTTCCTGTTGGGGCTTCTGGCAACGCCCGAATACCTCATCCGCCCGCAGGTGCTGCTGCCGGCGCTGCTCCTCTTCGTGTTCCTTACGCTCATCGCCCGCCCCGTTGCGGTTGCGGCGCTGCTGCTGCCCTTCCGCGCCAAAAAGAACCAGCTGCTCGTCGTCTCCTGGGCGGGCCTGCGCGGCGTGGCGTCCATCGTGTTCGCCATCTATGCCATCAGCATCCTCGGCGAAAACACGCTGCCGTACGACCTGTTCAGCATAATTTTCGTCGTCGTCATCATCTCCATCGCGCTGCAAGGCTCGCTGCTGCCCCTGCTCTCCAAAAAGGCGGATATGCTGGGGGATAACGACAACGTTCTGCGCACCTTCACCGACTATCAGGACGAAACGGACGTGCGCTTCGTCAAAGTGGTGGTGGGGGAAAACCATCCGTGGGCGGGCAGGCAGCTCAAAAACTGCGTCATGCCCCGTGAGTTTCTGGTCGTGCTCATCCTGCGCGGGGAGGAGACGGTCGTGCCGGACGGCAACACCGTCGTCCATGCGGGCGACCTGCTCGTCACCGCCGCGCCCGAGTTTGAAAACCGCGAAAGTTTCGGCATGTTTGAAGAGTACATCGGCAAAAACCATCCTTGGGCGGGCAAAACGGTGCGCGAGCTGGGGCTGCCTTCGGGCACGCTCGTCGCCATGATCAAGCGGGGCGGCGGCACCGTCATCCCGTATGGGGCGACGGACGTCCGCCCCGAGGACGTGCTGGTGTGCATCAAACTTTCCCCGCCCGAAAAGCAGGAACCTGCCGCCGGGCAGGAGCCGCCCGCAGACGCCGCGGCGGAATAGCGGGTCAAGACCGCATTATCGGTCAAGAGCACAAAAAAAGCGCGCCCTGCGGTGTTTCCGCAGGGCGCGCCGTTTTTGCTGTACGGCGCTGCGCGTTAAGAGCGCGTCAGGCTTGTTCAGCGTGCGTCCACGCCGTCCGGGGTGAAGATGAGCATGTCCTTTTGCAGCTCTGCCATGCCGCCGTTCAGGGCGTAGATGGCGCCGCTTAAAATGTCCGTCACCCGTGCGCTCGTTTCGGCGTTCACCTCGTTCAGGTACACGATCACCGTCAGCCCGTCCTTCAAGCGGTCGATGATCTCTTCCACGTCCGCAAAGGAGCGGGGGCGGCGGATCTGCATGGGCGAGGCGTTCCCTTTGTCGTATGCGCGCTTTGCGGGCAGTTCCTCTTCATCGGGAATGGGGCGCTTTTTCAGTTTGTTGTTCTTGGAACGGAAGGAATCGAACATGCTGCCAGCTCCCGCCGCGCTTTGCTGCTGCGCGGCTTTTGCAATATTGTATCACAAATTATCGTTTTGCACAAGCAAAGCGCGGGGATTTTCTGTACGGCGGCGGGATTTATGCGGGGTAATGCCGTTCGCCGAAGAGGGAAGTGCCCAAACGGATCATGTTGCTGCCCCCCGCAACGCACAGCTGCCAGTCGCCGCTCATGCCCATGGAGAGGTGCACGCAGCCTGCGTCCTCCGCGCGCAGCGCGTCAAACAGCGCGCGCATTTTCCGCACGAGCGCCGCCTTTTCTTCGTCGCTGCCGGCAAGCGGCAGCATCGCCATCAGCCCGCGCAGGCGGATGTTTTTATAGCCCGCGCCGATCTTTTTGTACGCTTCGCCCGCCTCTTCATACGAAAAGCCGCTCTTGGAAAGTTCGCTGCCGATGTTCACTTCCAAAAGGCAGTCCGCCGCCCATTCCGCCTTTTCCGCCCGTTTTTGCAGCTCGTCGGCAAGTTCAAAGCGGTCTAAAGATTGGATGAGGTCGGTCTTTCCGATCAGGTATTTTACCTTGTTCGTCTGCAAATGCCCGATGAAGTGCCGCCGCGCGCCGTGCACGAAGTCGAATTTCTGGGTGAATTCCTGCACTTTGTTTTCGCCCACGTCCGTGACGCCCGCCGCGACCGCTTCGTTGATCTCGTCTGCGGTGCGCGTCTTTGTCGCGGCGACGAGCGTGATCTTCTCGCCGCAGGGGTTGCCCTCTGCGATCTTCTGTAAAACGCTGCGAACGTTTTCGGCTATCATAGTTCTGCCTCCGATAAAAAGCCGCACGGATCCGTGCAGCTTTATTATAGCGCGTTTTGCGCGGCGTGTCAACGCCCGCGGGGGGCGAAGGGGAAGCACAGAGGCTGCCGTTTTCGGATAAAGTTTAAAAAAAGGGTTGCGCTGTGCGGGCGGGTCTGCTATAATTCTCCGTGGAACGATAAAAAATTTTGCGGAGAAGGAAAAGTCTATGAAGTTTTCGTTTTTATCCCCCGCGGCGATCAGGCCGGAAGGCTGGTTCCTGCGCCAGCTGCAGGCGCAGGCGGGCGGGCTGAACGGCAACCTGGATAAAGTCTGGAAGGACGTGTACGACAGCAAATGGCTGGGCGGCAGCAGCGAGGGCTGGGAGCGGCTCCCGTATTTTTTGGACGGCTATATCCCGCTTGCGTACTTGCTCGGCGACGAGGATAAGATCGCCCGTGCCAAAAAATACGTCGGCGCGCTGCTTTCCTGCCAGGCGGCAGACGGGTGCTTTTACCCGAAGGGCGAGGAGGGGCAGGCGGGCGATCTGTGGGCGCAGTTCCTGATCCTGAAAGTGCTGACCGTCTACGCCGACTGTTCGGGGGACGAAAGCGTGGAAGAGAGCGTGGCGCGCGGGCTGGCGTTTTTGCGCGATCACACGCGCAGCTGCACGCCCTCGATGTGGGCGGCAGCGCGCTGGTTCGAATGCATCGTGCCGATGCTCTGGCTCGCGCACAGGAGAAAGGAAGACTGGCTCGTCCGCTTTGCGGAGCGGCTGAAAACGTACGGGTTCGATTACGGACAGGCGATGGAGCTGTGGGATGAGCCGCGCGGCGAATGGACGCTGGAAACGCACGTCGTGAACATAGCCATGGCGTTGAAGAGCGAGGCGGTGTACTGCGAGCTGACGGGCAAAAAGCGGAGCGGGCTCGCCGAGCGCATGCTGCAAAAACTGACGGAGCGGCACGGTACGGCGTACGGGCATTTTACGGGGGACGAATGCCTTTCCGGCACCGACCCCGTGCAGGGGAGCGAACTGTGCGGCGTGGTGGAGGCGATGTACAGCTACGAGTGGCTTGCCGCCGTCACCGGCGAGGCGAAGTGGGGAGACCGCCTTGAATCGCTCGCGTTCAACGCGCTGCCCGCTGCCGTCTCCGCCGATATGTGGACGCATCAATACGACCAGCAGGTCAACCAGATCGCCTGCGTCCGCTTTGAAAAACAGCCCTTCCGCACCAACGACCCCGATGCGAACATCTTCGGGCTGGAGCCGAACTTCGGCTGCTGTACCGCCAATTTCGGGCAGGGGTTCCCCAAACTCATGCTCTCTGCCTACCTGCGGAAGAAGGACGCGCTGGTCGTGCTTTCGCCCCTTCCCGCGTCGGTGCGCTTCGGCGAGGGGAATACGGTCAGGGTGGATTCCGAATATCCCTTCCGTGCGGCGTTTTCGCTCCGCGCCGAAAAAAAGACGGATATCCTTTTGCGCGTGCCCGCATGGGCGAAGCCCGCGTGCAGCGTTCCGCATACCGTCAAAGAGGGCTGGCTCTCCTTTGCGGCGCCTGCCGGGCAGGAGGTGAAGATCTCTTTCCGCGCCGAGCCCGTACTTGAAAAGCGGTCCGAAGGCAGGTACTGCCTGCGCTGCGGCGCGCTGCTCTTTTCCGTTCCCGTGGAAGGGGAGCGCAGGATGCACGAATACGAAAAGAACGGCGTGGAGCGGAAATTCCCGTATTGCGATTACGAGATCTTTCCCGTCGGCGAATGGCGGTACGCCTTTTCGGGCAAAACGTTCAAAGTCGTGGAGCAGAGTTACAGCCTTCCGTTTGACAGGGAGCGCCCTCCCGTGCTGATCGAGGCGCGGCTGGCGCCCGTTGCATGGGAGTGCGCGGAGGGGATGCCGCTCGTCGCCGCCGCCCCGGGGAACAGGCGGCGCGGGGAAGACCGCATGGTCTGTATGCAGCCGTACGGCGCCACATACCTGCGCGTGACGGAGATGGCGCAGGTGAAAGACTGATCCGATTTGCAAAAAGGCAGAGCCGCGGGAAACCCGCGGCTCTGCCATTTTGCGATGGAGCATATCATTCGGTATGACGGGCAAGAGCTGTAATGCAGTTCATATAGATCGGCTGCGGATGGAATACGCTGATAAGTGCGGCGCTCAAAAAGTAAGCCCGCAGGCGGGGCAGCAGTACGGTTTATTGCTTTTTTGGCTGCGGGCGTTCGGTAAGGGCGGTGCGGCGGAACGCGGAGGGAGACAAGTTGTATTTTTGTTTGAAGATCTTATTGAAATAGGATACGGAGCAGAAGCCGAGGTCGTTGCTAACATCAAGGATGCGCTTGTCTGAATAGACAAGAGCGTTCGCTGCGGCTTCCAGCCGTTTTTCATTGAGGTAGTCCGTCATGGTGACGCCGAGATATTTTTTGAAGGTGCGGCATACGTGCTCTTTGGAATAGAAAAAATCGGAGGCAAGGCTGTCCAGCCCTTCTTTTAACAGTTGCGGGTCATTGAAGCGCAAAAGCAATTTTTCCAGCCAGATCGGGCGCTGGAAGTACGCTTCGCTTTGGCTGTTGATCAGCAGCCCGATCAACTCTGTTAAAGTGATCCGTGCGTTTGCCATGATGATGTCGCCGCCTACGGCGGGCAAGGCGGAAAGTTTTTCAAAGACCGTTTCAAAATTTTTCAGCTTGGCATCGGAAAGGCGCAGAATTTTGTTGAGTTTGTTTTCGGTATAGTCATTGTAAAGCACGGGAGAAATAAAATCACAGATCTCTTTGAAAAAGGAGCGGCGGAGCACGATGTCACGGTGGGCGCAGTATTCACCCTCGTCTTTCAGAAAGCAATGCGCGTCTTCCGGGTTCAGATAGAACAAGTCGCCCGTTTGCACTGTATATCTTTCTCCGTTCAGAATGTGTGAAGCGGAGCCTTTTGTGATATAAAATATCTCAAAAAAGTCGTGATCGTGCAAATAATGGTCGGCAGTATCGGTCGTTTTGGATGCAAAAGGGATCTGCGGCGTCGTCAGCCAATCGTGCAGGTGTACCATGGAATGCTCGCTCCTATCGCATACAGTATATCGCAAGCGCGTCGGATTGTCAAGGATCAGGATATCAATACAGAGCAAGTTTCTGTCAATATCTGTGTAGAAATCGGCGGTTGCGCGGTGTACAATGATTGCGGATAAGATAAAAAGACAGGGTTTTGTTTTTATATCGGGGAGTTATCGCCCGAGGGGATCCCCTCGTTTCGTTTTCAGCGAAAACGAAACGGCGTAATTTAACGGTGACGGGAGAAGCAGGGAAGGAGAAAGCGGACATGCAAAAAAAACAGGAAAAGAGCGCACAGGGATCGTCCGTTTTCGGTTGTGCAAAATGGATGGGGCATCCGCAGGACAGGGACGAGGTGCTGGAATTCCGCAAAGAGTTCACTTCTGAACGGGCGGAAAAAGCGGAACTGTTTCTTTGCGGGCTCGGTTTTTTTGAGGCGTACTTCAACGGGCGGCGCGTGGGGCAGGAGTATTTTAAGCCGCTGTTCACGGATTACGGTGCGCGCGACCGCAGCAGAAATCCCGCGATCCCAGCGGGGAGCAGGCACACGGTTTTTTATTATCGCTATGATGTGACGCCGTTTTTATGCGAAGGCACAAATACGCTTACGGGGCTGATCGGGAACGGGTATTATCGGAATACGGAACGTCCGGAAGAGCCGTTTGTCTCCTACGGTCAAAAGATCTTTCTTTACCGCCTTGTACTGTATACGGCGGACGGTATGCGGGAGCTTGTCAGCGGCACGGATACTTTGGTGCGCCACCTGCCGGTGCGCAGTGATCTGTACGGGGGCGATCGCATCGATTTTTCGGCAGAGGCGGAAACGTTTGTGCCTGCCGTATGTATGGATGCTCCGTCGGGGCGGCTGCAAGAACAGCGAGAAGGGCGCGGGGATGTGCCCGATGCTGTTTTGTCTCCCGTGCGTACATGGCGCAGGGGAACGGCGCTGGTATATGATTTCGGGTACAATCATTCGGGCGGGCTGCGCATCCGCATGCGCGGCGAGCGCGGCAGGCGTGTGAAGATCCGTTTTGCGGAATTGCTGCACGCGGACGGCAGCTTGAACATGGAAACGGGCCGTTGGGAGGAGACAGACCGCAGCGGGAAGGTGCTGCGTAAGATCGATCAGGAGTGCGAATATGTTCTCAGCGGCGGATATGACGAAGCCGCGCCGCTTTTCAGCTGGCATTGTTACCGTTATGCGGAAATAGAAGAGGCGGAAGGATTGGAGATTGCGCAGGTTTGTTCCTGTTTTTTGCATACGAATGTAGAAAAGAGCGGAAAATTTTTTTGTGGCGAACGGTTTTTTGAAGAACTGCAAAAAAAGACGCGGCTCACCGTTTTAGACAATTTGCATGCGGGGCTTCTGACGGATTGTCCGCATCGCGAAAAGCGGCAGTATACGGGAGACATGCAGTTGGTGGCGGAAACGTTGCTGTACGATCTGGACGGGCAGCCGCTTTTGGAAAAGTTTTTACAGGATGTGCTTTCTTCACAGGCGGAAGACGGGTTCATACCTTATACGGCTCCGTACCTTGCAGGAGGGGGCGGGTATGCGTGGAGTAATGCGGTCGCCGTTCTGCCGTCCGTGCTGTACCGGTTCAGCGGGGATGAACGGTACGTGGAACAAAGTTACGGGCCGCTCGTGCGTTGGATCGGGTATTGCAGCGCGCATGCCGAGGGCGGTATCGTCCGCCCTTCGGAGCGGGGGTGGAGCCTCGGGGACTGGCTGTCTCCGGAAATATCTTCGTTCAACGTTCCGTTCATGAACACGCTTTGTTATTACCGCGCGGTGCGCACGGCAGAGTTTTTTGCGCAGGTACTGCACAAAAAGGACGCGTCTTTTTGGGCGGCTCGGGCAGAGGAGATCGCAGCGGCGATAAATAATGCTTTTTTCGATCGGGAAAATATGCGTTACAGCCGCGGCGTACAAGGCGAAAACGTGCTGCCGTTGGCGCTGGGTATCGTGCCGCATGGGTGCGAAGAGGCGCTGCGGCGGAAAGTGCGGCGCATATATGAGGAAAACGGGTACCATTTTGATACGGGGATCGTGGCAACGCCCGCCGTGCTGGATTACCTGACCGAGCATGGCATGCGCGACATCGCGTATAAATTGATGACGCAGACGGATTATCCGTCTTATGCGTGGATGCTGGAAGGAGAAACGACGCTGCCAGAGCATTGGTCGAAGCGTTGGCCCGATTACCGCATCAACAATACGGAACACATCGTCAAGGGTGGGGGCGAGCTATCGCACTGCCATCCGATGTTCGGCAGTGTTGCCGCCTGGCTGTACAAGCGTGTGGCGGGGATCGATTGCTCGGAGGCGTATAAGGGCATTATCCGCTATGCGCCGCGGTTTACGGAATACATACCGCATTGTGCGGCAGAAGTCAAAACGGTGTTCGGTAAGGCTTCGGTCGCATGGGAATGCCGCAACTGTTTTTGTGCGGAGATCACGGTCCCCGCCGGGGCGGAAGGCGTATTCGAGCGGGAAGGCGTGCTCGTCGCGGAGTGCGGCGGTACGCGCAGGGAGTGCTTGCCTGAAAAGGATGGATTTGCACGGATAAGATTGCCCGCAGGCAGCTGGAAGCTGCGCGGCGCGGAAGAGATAAAACAAGAGGAGGAACAAAAATGGAAATCAAAACGAAATTCGCAAAGATCCTGGTGCTGATCTTAGCGGCGGTCTTCTTGGTTACCGCTTTTTCCGGCTGCGGCGATCTGCGCGGCAACAATGTTGATGAGGAGCCGGTCGATACGACGAAGACGCAGCTCTATGTGGGCTATTATTATGCGGGGCTTGGCAAAGACTGGATCCAGGAAGTGGCAGACCGCTTTGAGGAGGAATATGCCGACTATTCTTTTCAAACCGGGAAAACGGGTGTGCAGGTACGCCTTGATCTTGACAAAGCGGGCTTGAACGGCGGCGATCTGCTCAATACGATCGGTTCCAAGCGCGATCAGATCTTTTTTGTAGAGAACGCGGATATGTACGCATTCATCAACGGAGGGCATATCCGTGAGATCACCGGTCTTGTAAAGTCGCCCGCAGCGGAAGGGGAGAGCGCGACCATTGAAAGCAAGCTTACCGACAACAGCAAAGCGTATTACAATGTCGGCGGAAAGTATTATGCCCTGCCGTATTATGAGGCGTTTGTCGGAATGAATTACAACATTGATTTGTTTGAATCCAAACTTTATTACTTTGCAAAAGGAAAGAGTGCGGAAGGGTTTGACTTTGAAAACGGTAATCTGAACGATTTGTTCGTCACAAGCGCCGATGCGGATCGTTCTGCGGGGCCGGACGGGATCGAGGGCACGACGGATGACGGGTTGCCTGCTACTTACGCCGATTTCCGCGCGCTTCTGATGCGTATCAAGCAGTATGGCGATATCCCTATGATCTGGTGCGGTAACTATCTTACTTATCTCATCGAGTTCATGAACGGTGTTTGGGCAGATTATGAAGGATACGACCAGATGGCGCTCAACTGGTCGATGAACGGGGATGCGACTTCGCTTGTCGATGTGAGCGAAAGCGGTGAGATCACGCCGTACAACGGCGGTGAACCCGTTACGATCACAAACGGCGATCAGGGGTATATGCTGCAAAAACAGGAGGGAAAATATCACGCGCTTGAATTTGCCAAGATCTGCGTGGGAGACAGTAACAATTATTATGAAAATTCCTTCTCTTCTTCAACGACGCACATTGACGCGCAGCGTCGCTTTGTCAAGGGAGGTACGGGCAATTATCCGAACATTGCCATCCTCATTGACGGCAATTGGTGGGATGTAGAGGCGACGGCGCAGTTCGATGCCGATCCGCACGGCAAAAACGGAAAACTCACCCGTAACTTCGGTCTGATGCCTATGCCGAAAGCAGATGCGGATCATATAGGAGAGCCGCGCACGCTGCTTACGCTGAACAATTCAATGACCTTTATCAATGCGAGCACGGAGGAAGATATGATCCCCTGTGCCGAAGCGTTCATGCGCTTTGTGCATTCGGATGAGGCTCTGAATATTTTTTCGCGGCATTGCAATATGATGCGCCCGTTCAATTATACGATCAGCGAGGATATGCTTGCAAATATGAGCGCCTACGGCAAAGAGATGTATCGCATCCATCAGCAGGTTGAAGAGGAAAAGGATGAAGACGAGCCTGCCGTCCGCATTCAGGATTCCTTCCCTACAACGACGGCGGCGATCGCCAATACGGAGTTGCTCAATCCGAAAACATGGAGCTGGACGAACGACGACGGCAACGTGAACCCGTTTGTCACGTTCAAGGAAAATCCGAATATGACGGCTGCGCAATATTTTAACAGCATGTTGCCGCATTATCAGCGCGCATGGGGCTCCATGTGGAAAAATGTGTAGGATAAAAACAGAAGGGAGGGGCGCCTATGAAAGAACCATTATGGCAGAGGGAGGCGGACGCCGTTCCCGAAGCGGCTGAGCCTTCGCCGGCGGTTGCGGAAACGCAGGGGGACTATCTTTCTGCCGGGCCGCCCGAAGCACCCGCCCGCGGGGAGAAAAAGCAGAAAAAGCAGTCAAAGGCGGGTGCGCGCATTTTCTATTGGGTGATGTTCGCTCTTCCGCTGGCACAGTTTTTGCTCTGCTATGTTGCCGTGAACTTCAACAGCATTCTTTTGGCATTCAAAGAGACGTTCGTCGTTCGTGACGCGCAGGGCGTGCAATATGTCAGCGAGTTTGTGGGGTTCGATACGATCTGGCGCTTCCTTTCGGTGGAGCTCACGTCCAAAGTGTATACGGTGGCGGTTAAAAACTCTGTCATCTATTTGGTTTTTTCCATTGCGGTCGTCATTCCTGTCGGGCTGATCTTTTCGTACTACATCTTCAAAAAGTACAGGTTTGCAGAGTTTTACCGAGTCTTTTTGTTCCTTCCGTCGGTCATCTGTTCGCTGATCATGGTCATTTTTTACTCTTATTTGGTTGACCTGAGCATTCCTGAATTCTGGCAGATGCTGACGGGTACCCGTCCCGAAGGGCTTTTGACTACGAAGGCGACCGCCTTCGGGGCGCTGGTGTTTTTCAGTTTCTGGTTTTCGTTCGGGCCGAGTTCGCTTGTCTACGTCAACGCCATGTCGCAGATCGATCCCTCTGTTTTGGAAGCGGCGGAGCTTGACGGCGCTGTCGGTTTGCGGCAGTTCCGCAGCGTGGTGCTGCCGATGATCTTTCCGTCCATCACTTCGTATATCATCATTTGTGTTGCGCAGGTCGCGGTCAACCAGCTGAACGGATTCTCTTTTTACGGCACGGGCGCAAGCGACTACGAAGCGCAGACGCTCGGGTATAACTTGTTTGCCGTTTTGCAGGGCGCGGAGCAGAACAGAAGCTACTCTATTGCGGCGGCAGGCGGCATCGTGCTTACGCTCATTGTGGCGCCGCTGACCTTCCTCGTGCGCTGGCTGCTTGAAAAGTTCGGCCCGTCGGAAGACTGAGAGGAGGGGCACGGTATGGCAAGGAAAAACAAAATTTCGGCATTTTCCGTTATCGTCGGTATTTTACTCGGCTTTTATGTTTTCAGCATTCTGTTTTTGTTTTTGTGGGCGTTGCTCAATTCGCTGAAAACAGCGGAAGAATTTGACTTCGGCACGCTGAGCTTTCCCGGCTCACTGAATTTCAATAATTATATCGTCGCTTTTTTTCAGGGATTCAGTAAGCAGGTCGCAAGCGGAGAAACGATGCGTTATGTGTACATTGAGGAGATGTTTTTGTACTCCATCCTGTATGCCGGCGGCGGCGCGCTGTGCCAGGTGACGGCCACCTGCATAGCCGCATATCTCACGGCAAAGTACCGCAACGTTTTCAGCCGTTTCATGCATGGCGTGATCATCATAACGATGATCCTGCCCATTGTCGGGGCGCTGCCTTCACAGATCCAGATCTTTGACGCACTCGGGCTGCGCGGCTCCTTTTTGGGTGTGTATGTCATGAAGTTCGGTTTTACGAACATTTATTACCTCATTTTTTACGGGGCGTTCCGCAGTATGCCGGACGGCTATGCAGAGGCGGCGCGCATCGACGGAGCCAACCACTTTCAGGTCTTTTTCCGCATCATGCTGCCGCTTGTCTCTACGCTGTGCGGAGTGGTGTTCCTCATCTTTTTTATCGAGTATTGGAATGACTATCAGACGCCGATGATCTTTTTGGACAACAATCCCGTGCTTGCATGGGGGCTGTATGAATTCTTCAAAAGCTATGACCAGGCGTTGAGTACGCCGACGGTCAAGATCGCGGGCGGCATAATTGTCTTGCTGCCGCTGCTGGTTCTGTTCCTCGTATTTAAGAAAAAACTCATGGGCAACCTGACAGAAGGGGGTATCAAAAGTTGAAAACGAAGAGGCTTATGTTGCTTTCCGCTATCATCGCGCTGGCACTTGCGGCGGTCGTGTGCCTGTGCTTGTTCTCGGCGTATGCAAGCCCGCTCACATCCGACAGATTGGTATTTGACGGAGTAAAATATAAGGTCGCACAGGTCGCTCCGAGCGGGAGCAATTTCAGCGACTCGCGCAAGGGGCTGCGCCTGTATGCTTATGACAGCGGCGCGAAGGCAACGATCAAAGGCGCTTTTAAAGATGTGTTTGAAGCGGAGGTGAAAGCGTCTACGCAGGATGCCGCCCGTCCCGAACTGCTTGCGTATTCGTTTGTGTTCGAAAGTCTTACGGGCGACGAGCGCTTCAAGCTGACCATCGAGGACAGTGGCACGGAAACGGAAGCATATGTAGATGTAAACGGTGAAAAGGCAGGCGTTTATTACAACATAGACGCATGGAACAACGACGCGCACGGTTACACGACCATTCAGAATGCAGCGGGCATTTATACGCTTGTTCTCACGTCCGGAACGACATTCGTGCGCTTCGATCCCTCTGCGATGGAAGCATCCGTCGGCGACGGGAACGGCGGTTATAAATTGGTTTGGGATCTTTCCGAAAGCAAGATCGACGGCAAGCCGTTCCCGTATGTTTTCGGCTCCATGGACTTGTATACCGTCAGCATCGAGTTTACGAGCGTCATGGTAGGAGGCAAGGGCGATCTGACCGTTTATTCCGTTAACGGGGAGGATTACGGCGCGCTGACGCTGCCGGAAGTCGCGCCCCTTCTCAAGGCAGAAGTCACCGAGCATGCCGTTGCAGGCAGAGCGTTCAGCATCCCTGCTCCCTTCGTGTACGATGCGGCAGAGGCGATCGGCGAGGAGGACGTTTCCTACGAGATTTATGACGAGGCGGGCGAATTGCTCGCGGAAGGTGCGTATACGGGGAGCGCATCCTATACGTTCGCGTCCGCAGGGAATTATTACCTGTATTATTTTGCAGAAGGTGCTTCGGGCGTGAAGGCGGAGGCATATTGCAAACTCAAAGCATATGCCGAGCAGGAGATCGGCTATTCCTTTACGGGCGATGTACCCGCGGAGGAGACGCTCGGCGTGAATGCATCGCTGTATATTCCTGCCCGCACGGCGGAAAGCAACCTGTTTGCCGAAGGATACACCGAAGAGGCGCTCGTCACCATCAAAAAGGATGGCGTTCCCGTGGAGGGGTACGAAAATATTGCGGGCGGGTTTGACTTCGTTTTTCCTGCTGCCGGTGAATATACCGTCGTGTATTCGGTGAGGCTCGGCGGAGTTGAGCGTACGGAAGACGCCGCCGTTATCGAAGTGTCGGACGGCATCGCGGGCATCGTCTGCGACGGGTTTGAAGAGGTGTACTATTGCGGCGAAACGCTTGTTATACCCGCAGCGGCAGTGTACCTGAACGGGACAAGCGGTGCTGCGGCGGCGGAAATTGCCTTCCCGGACGGGACTGTGAGCACGTCGGATGAGATCGTGTTGGATCAGACGGGAAATTATACCGTGACGTATACGTATTCGGTCGGCGGTTCGGAAGGGGAGTTTTCTTATGAATTTTCTGCAGAGCTGCGTGCGGAAGATCTGTTCCGCGTCAATGAGGATGCCTCTCTTGCCTTTGACGGCGAGGCGGGCAATGCAGATATGCCGGGGCTTGTTTATACGATGAATTCCGGTTCCGCGTCTCTCTCTGTCGATGTCGATCTTTCAGACAATACAAAGACGGATATATTGCTGGAAGTGCTTGCCGTTCCTGCAACGCCCGGGGTTCCCGATATGACGGGGTTCTACATCACTCTTACAGATAAGCTCGATCCCGATAACTACCTGACGTTGCGTCTGATTAAGGGCGACGGGCTGAATTCGTCCGGCACCTTCCTGAAAGGCCGCGCCAGCAATCAGTATGCCTATACGGCATGGTATAAGAGCCCGGACTGGGATGCGGGCGCGCCCTATCCGTATGTGGAAGAGCTTGAGGCGGTGATGAGCCACAATTCGGGCGGGTTCCTGCCGCCGTTCAACCTCGGCATGAATACCTTCCGTAACGATCTGGATACGATGACGCTGCAGATTATGTTCGATGCGTCGGAAAATGCCGTTTATGCGAACAACGATCTGGAATATGTGCACGATGAAACGTACCGTGAGCGCCTTGTTGTGGATTTTGACGACAGCGCCATGTTCAGCAATCTGTGGGCGGGCTTTACCGATTACAGTCAGGTGGAAATGACGATCACTCCTATCGCAGTGACCGGCAGCGCGAAGCTGAAGATCTTTAACGTAGACGGGCTGACTTTTGGATCGGATGCGGTAAAAGACGAAAACGGGCCCGTGCTCACCGTGGATATGGACGGTATGGCGGAAGCGCCCGACGCAAAAGTCGGCGTGCCGTATAAGCTGTTCGCCGTCACCGCCGAGGACGACTTCTGTGACGCTTCTTCCGTGCGTGTTACATCGCGTGTGCTCTTCGGGAATGAGACCGTCGAAGTAAAGAACGGCGCCTTTACGCCTGCGCAGGCAGGGCGCTACACCATTGAGTATACGGCAAAGGACGGTTACGGCAACTCGACTGTGCGGCGCATCGAAGTGGAAGCGCGTACAGATATATCTCCCGTGCGGCTCGTTATGAATGAAGACTGGGCGGAGAAGCTCCAATACGGCGTCCCCGTTACGTTCCCGGATTATGCAGGCGAGGGCGGTTCGGGCAGGTATTATTATTCGCAGACGGTCACTTGCAACGGCGACCCTGTCGAAGCGGAAGGCGGCGGCTTTACGCCGCTTGCAGATGGGGAGTACGTCGTCACCCTGCGCGTGGACGACTACCTTGGGCAAAGCGATACCGAAACAAAGACGTACACTGTTTCTTATGAGGCGCTGTTCGTGTTTGAAGAGGATTCCATCCTGCTGCCGCCTGCCTTTTTGGCGGGGAACCCGTATGTGTTCACCGAGTATACGGCGGGCTATTATGCGGCGGAAGGGAGCGAACGCAGTGAAGCCGTCGCCCGTATCGAAGTGACAGACGGAAACGGCACGCATACGGTCGGCGCGGACGGGCTGTATACCCCTGCCGCGGGAAGTCCTGTCAAAGAAGCGGCGGTGCGTATCATCTTTGAGGCGCAGGCGGGAGGAAAGACGATCGAAAAGACGATCGAACGCACCGTTCCCATTGTTGAACTGCAAAGCGGTTCGGGGTTCATCACACAGTATTTCCTTCTCGGGAACGGCACGATGACTGCGCGCAACCAGTATATCACGCTGGAAGCCGCCGCGGCGGGCGATGTCACCGCGCAATTCATCCGTGCCGTGCCGGTGGATGAGTTTTCCATGGAGTTCAAGGCAAACGAACAGGATGGAGTGGTTCGCTCGGGGTTTGACGCGCTTGAGATCACGCTTACCGATAAATATGACCCGAGCGTGCAGCTCGTGTTCACATTGCGTAACGACGGGGACGGTATCACTCTTCTGGTCAACGGCAAGGATCCGCGTTCCATGTTCGGCTCATTTGCCGATGCGTCGGGGCAGAATATCGTACTCTCGTATTCGGACGCTGATCTCGCTCTGTCGGGCGCGGAAAGTTCCTCGCTGGGCGTGGTGGAAGAGGATGCGCAGGGCAGGCCGTTCGGCGGGTTCCCTTCCAAGGAAGTATATGTAACGCTGCGCCTTGTGGGCGCGGAGAGCGGAAGCGCACTGAACGTCGTTTCGCTGGATAATCAGCTGCTTTTCAATGCGATGACGGATACAACGCAGCCGTTGCTGTATGTGGACGGCTCTTATTCGGGCATGTTCACGGTCGGTTCAGAGGTCACCCTGCCTGCGGCGCGTGCCTATGATGTGCTGAACTATACGACTCCCGCAGCGCTGACGGTGACCTACCCGGACGGATCGTATGTGACGTCCGTGGATGGAGTGGTGCTCAACGGTGCGCCTGCGGACAGAGAGTATACTATCCTGACCGACAGGCTCGGCAACTATTCCGTTTCTTATTCAACGACCGACCTTTCCGGACGTTACCGTGAGGCGGCAAAGCAACTCTCCGTCTTTGATGACGTGCTGCCTTCGCTCACGCTGGATGAGGCGCTGCCCGAACGCGTCTGGGAGGGAACGGAGGTAAGTATCCCTTCGTATACCGTTACGGACAACGGCGATCTTTCTAAAGTCACCGTAGAGGCGTTTTATATTGATGCGGGTGGGTTGATGCATACGGCTTCGGGCGTGATCGTTGCCGATAAGGCCGGCACGTATACGCTCTGTTTCCTGCTGACGGATGAAAACGGCAACATGAACACGGTCGTTTATTCATTCGTTGCTGTGGTACGGCAATAAAAGGGGGTACGTTCATGAAAATACGGAAATGGCTTAAAAGCATAGCTTGTTTTTTGCTGGCGGGGGTGGCGCTCTTTTCGGTCGCCGCTTGCAAGGAGAAGCTCCCTGACGAAGTGCCGGAACCTTCCGACGACGATCCCGTATATGAAGAGACGGGCGCCAATCTTGTGGAAAACAATGCGTCCGATTACACGATCGTCATTCCCGAGGGGCGGGATTACACTTCGGTATTCGCGGCGAACGAGCTCAATTACTTTTTAGAGCTCTCCACAGGCGTAGAACTGCCCGTTATCGAGGATGCGGGGCTGGTTTTTGACAGATCGCAAAAGTACATCAGCATCGGAGAAACGGCTCTTGCGGAAGGCGCAGGTATCGAAGTATCCAGGGAAGAGTTGGGTACTTCCGGCTATATCCTGAAAACGGAGGGGAATGTGCTGTTCATCGCGGCGCCTACTGCCTCTACCTATAACGGCTCGCTGTACGGCGTATACGATGTGTTGGAAGCCTCCGTCGGTTATAAGTTCTACGCCTCGGATGAGATCGTATATAACACGCTTTCTACCGTTCCGTTGTATAAGTTTGACGAAACGGTCGTGCCTTCCGTTTCAGCGCGGGTGCTTGCATATAAGACGCTGGATGATACGACGTATGCGTCGCGTCTGCGTACCATTGAAAACAGCACCATGTGGTCGTCCTTTACGCACACGCTGATCAGAGATTATCTGCCCTATTCCACATATGGCGCGGCGCATCCCGATTGGTATGTGAACGGCGGGCAGCAGCTCTGCTGTTCGAATGAAGAGATGATCGCGGAACTCATCCTGCGCGTGGAGGAAAAGTTGGCACGCTATCCCGAAACGACGCACGTCATGCTCGGGCATGAGGACAACAATGCATTCTGCAACTGCGCGAAGTGCAAAGCGACCATAGAAAAATACGGCGGCTGCGCGGCGGGCGTGGAGTTGGAAATGACAAACAAGGTCGCCGAAGCGGTGGATCAGTGGCTTGCTGCAAACTACCCCGGGCGTACCGTGAAATATGTGTTTTTCGCCTATGGCCCCACGATGAATTCGCCCATGACCTACGATGACGCGACGGGCGAGTTCACCAAGAATTTTGAGGATACGTACATCTATGAGAACACGGGCGTGATGCTTGCGCCCATCGGCTTCAATTTTGCCCGTGCCCCGCAGGATGCCGAAAACCAGTCTTTATACCGCACCATGCTGGGGTGGTCGGAACTGTTCGGCGGCGAAGATCTGTACGTATGGCATTACAGCCTCGCTTCTTACGGCTACATGTTCCAGATGAATAACTTCGGCGTGCAGAAACAGTATTATGAGTTTTATGAAGATCTTGGCGTGAACTATATCTACGATCAGGGCTATTACGATACGAGCGTATGCACCTTCGAACAGATGCGTCTGTACATCTCTTCCGCGCTGCTGTGGGACACCTCGCTCAGCTACGACGAACTTGCCAACGAGTTCATTACCCAATACTATGGCCCTGCGGCAGAGTACGTGCGGGAATATTACTATTTCTTGCGCGCTTATCTGTATTCGCTCGAACAGAAAAATTCAGGAACGGGCACGGTATTCTTTACATGGGAGGATAAAAATCTTTGGCCGCTCGGCGTGGTCAATACGCTCCTTTCGCAGCTCGATGGCGCGCTCGGCTCGCTCGAGCCGCTAAAAGAGAGCGATCCCGCTCGTTACGAAGTGCTTTATGCACGCGTACAGCGCGAACGGCTCTCTCCGCTGTATATGATGCTGCAATTTTACATTGACCAGCTTTCAGACAGCGTCCGTGCTTCGTACATCGATGATTTTGAAACGTACTCCACCACGTTTGAGATCATTGCCACGCGTGAGGGATCGATGGATATCGCTTCCGTGATCGATGCTTGGAAAAAGGTATAGGGGGAAACGGATATGAAAGTTCGCAAATTTACCGCTGCTCTCTTTGCGTTGCTGCTTGCATTTGCCTGTCTGCTCGCTGTCGGCTGTGCCGACGAGAACGGGAACGAGGATGAAAACAAGCCGGGCGGCGGTGACGAAGTGCATTACACCATCACTCTCAGCGAAGCAGAGCATACTATTACGGAAGACCTTACTTTTACGCTCACCGCTACCGTAAGCCCGATGGGCACGGTGCACTGGGCGACGGATAACAACGCTGTTGCGAGCGTGATAAACGGCAAAGTGCAGGCAAAAACGGCGGGTACCGCTAACATCACCGCGACCTGCGGGGATGCATCTGCCACCTGTAAGGTGACCGTGACGCCTGCAAGCGGCGAGGTCACCGTTCTGCAATCGGATGTTTCCGAATATGCGTTGGAAGCGGGCGGCGCCGCCGTGCCCCTGCAATTTGCAGTGTACAACATTGCGGCGGACGGTACAAGCACGCGTATTGAAGACGCAGTCATCGAATACAGTGTGACGGACGGCGAAGACAATCGTTTCGTAACGCTCGAAGCGGGTGCGCTGCTTCCTAAAAACCGCCACGGCGAAACGCAGGTGCGCGCGCAGTACGGTGACATTGCCGCCTATGCGGACGTCGCCGTGTATGACGCCTTTATTTCCACTCCTGCAGAATGGTGCGAAATGCTTGAAAGCCGCAGCCTGGGTGAGATGTTCCTGCTTACGGAGGACATTGATTTTGCGGGGCAGAGTTATACGGGCATGAACACAAGTGCCCCGGCAGATGGTTCTTCGGGCGCCTTCCGCGCTACCGTCAATGGCGGCGGGCACACGGTGAAAAACATCACGCTTTCGGGGAGCGGGTACCTTTCGCTGTTCGGGCGCGCATACAACGCAAAAATCCGCAACATCGCTTTTGAAAACGTCACCGTGGCGGCAACGGCGGCACGCGCATACGGGTTGGTGGTGTCGGCGGGCGGCAATGCGCTCGTTATGGAAAACATCTCCCTCGATCTGCGTTTTGCCGGCGTTCCCACAGAGGGCGCGGTGCTCATGCACACTTTTTACGGCGGGCAGCTTTCGGGGATCGTTGCCACCGTCATCACCCCGAACGGCAATACGGAGGGAGACAAGGTGAAGCTGGTGCGGGGCGGTACGCCTTCCGCCTCTGCCGTGTATGTGCTGGGCGAGGGCGCCCTTGCCTCGGCGGGCGAAGCGCGCGCCTATGTGCACGCCATTGCCATGGCGTGGGATGTAAACGGCGAAAAGCTGCTTGATCAGGCTTATTGGCAGTACGGTACGGCAACGGAACTGCCTGAACTTTTGAACCGATAAAAAAATAAGGAGGAATTTCGATGAAGGCAAAAAAAATCGTATTCGTGCTTCTTTCCTGTCTGTTTGCCCTGTCTCTTGCGGCGTTTGTCGCCTGCGAAGAAACGGGCAGCGAGGATGTTCCCGCAACGGACATCAAGCTGAACAAAAGTACGCTTACGCTGGAAGTGGGGGATGAGGAAACGCTTACAGCCACGCTCACCCCGGCGGACAGTACGGCTGCGGTGACGTGGAGCTCCTCTGCGGAAGCGTTCGCCACCGTCAGCGGCGGCACCGTTACGGCGATCGCCGAGGGGACGGCGGTCATTACCGCAGCGGCGGGCGATGTGAGCGCAACGTGCACCGTCACCGTTGTCAAAAACGGCGAGGCTCCCTCTGACGTTCCCGTAGAGAGCGTTACGATCAGCGGCGACGCGAATGTTGTGGTCGGGGGAACATTGCAGCTGAGCGCAGCCGTCGCTCCCGATACTGCTACCGATAAAACGGTGGGGTGGAGCAGTTCCGATGTGCAGATCGCGTCTGTCGACCAGACGGGCAAAGTGACGGGCGTCAGCGCGGGAGTGGCGACCATCACGGCAGAGGCGGGCGGCAAAAGCGATACACACAAAGTCACCGTTACCGCAGAGCCGGTCGTTACCTATACCGTGAGCGGGCTTGAGGGCAACGGTTATACCGTCAAAGTGGACGGGCTGACCGCTTCCGAAGGCTCCGTTCGGGTGGAAGAAGGGACAACGATCACTTTTTCGCTCGAGCTGGACGATATGGCGTACGAAAGCTCGCCCGTCGTAAAGATCGGCGGGGAGGAGCTTTCCGCCGAAGCGGGCAAGTACAGCTATACCGTCAACGCAGATACCGCAATAGAAGTCACGGGCGTCGTCGTGTACGAAAAGATCGAAGATTCGCCGCTTTCCTTCGCGGCGGGCTCTACAACAACGGACGATCTTGCAAGCCCCATGTCTTCGGCGAGCAACGTCTATACCATCGCTCTTACGGATATTGACGGCCCCTTCAAGAGTACGAAACTTGCGCCGTATACGTCCGTACTCTTTTATGCGCGCGCCGTTAACGGAGCAGATACAAATTATTGGATCGCGCTGAACGATTCGCTCGGCAAGTTCAATGCCAAGGACACCCAGCTCTACGGCAACGGCGATCCGCAGGCTCCCGGCAAGCCGGACAGCGTCTGGCACAAGTTTGAACTGCGGCGTGAAGAGGGGAGCGACGGCACCTACTATCAGCTGTACGTAGACGGCGTAAAGCATGAAAAACTCGATGCGGAAACCCCTGTGGTCGCGCGCGCTTTCACCCGTCTTTCGGATATCTACCCGCATTTTAATCAGGATGGCGTGTACCATTTCTCCGAATTGTTTGCCGTGCCCGACCCTGATTATGTGGAAGTGCCCGTCGTATATGAGTCGGTTGCCGATCATCCGTTTGCCGCAGTTGACATGGAGACCGAGCTGAGCGAAAACTTCCCCGAGGATGATGACATCGCCTATGCTTATTCGTTTACGGGTGTGTGGACGGCGAACGGGGATCCGCTCCTCGATCTGCCGCTTGCGCCGTACCTTTCGGTCAAATTCTATATCAACCCTGTGGGCGCGACCTGCTGGGTCGTCACGAAGAGTGCGGAGGATCATAGCGATATCTACGCAAATATCCGCCCTTCCAGCGGCTGGCACCAGTTCCTTATTGAAAGGGAAGGCGACGGCTGGTCGCTCCTTATTGACGGCGAAGTGCAGGAATTTACTTTCCGCAAAAACCTCAATGAGATCGCTTTTCAATTGAATGCAGACGAGTATTACGTCAGCGAGGTGGTCGCGGCGGCAAATCCCGATTACGTTGCGCCTGCTTATACGGCATACAGCGATAAGATCACAGAATTTGAGGGAACGGAGGATACCGCTGTTCTGCCCGATTTTACAGGCGCGGCAAAGAGTTGGAAAATTTCACCTGCCGCATGGGCGCAGAAGAACTTTATCGCCCTGCCCCTTGCACAGTTTGAGGAAGCGGTGTTCTTTGTAAAAGGCACCTCGGCGCAGGGCAAATACATCAGCATCAGCGACGCCGCCGGTTCATTGGCGAGCATCAATGACGACGATTGGCACGAGATCCGCCTTTCCAACTACGGCGGGTACATGGTCGTCCTCGTAGACGGTTTGCGCAAAGCCACCGTTGCCGATCTGTCGCAGCTGAAAATGTCTTTGAATGAAGGCGCGGATTATTATGTTTCGCAGTTGTTCGTGTTGGAAAACGAGGCGTACGACCCTGCGGAGCTGACTGTGCAAAGCGGTACGGGGTATACCGTCAATGTAAACATCTTCCCGCTCACCGAAGGGAAAGCGGATATCGATAAGGGCAGCGAAGTTTCCTTTACCGTTACCTTGGGTGAAGATTACAGCGACAGTACCTTCACCGTCAAAGTGAACGGCACAGCCGTTGCGGCGGAAAACGGCGTGTATACCTTTGTCATGGAAGGGGATGCAACGATCACTGTTGAAGGCGTTGTGCTCAACCAATATACCGTAACTTTCCCCGAAGAAGATGATTTCACGCTCACCGTCGACGGGCAGGAAACGGGTACGTTCGATATCACCTGCGGAGAAGAAGTTTCCTTCACGATCACCCCCGAAGGGGAGAATGTGGGCAAACAGATCACCGTAAAAGCGAACGGCGAACCGCTTACGGCGGGGGATGACGGAAAATACAGCTTTATCGTGGAAACGGACACCGATATCACCATTGAATTCGGCGAAGTAGTCGACCTGTGGCCGACGGTTTTTGAAAATCCCGTTCCTTCGCTCAATCCGACCCAAACGATCCAGAGCGGTCTTCCGAAGGATACCCATATCATCAATGTTATTACGGGTGCGTGGGCACAAAACGGCAGGGCTTTGCCCGATCTTGATCTTTCTTCGTATGAGGAATTGAAGTTCAGCTTCAAAGCTGTAGATGGCAAGTATTTTGAAATTCTCGATGAAAATGGCACAGCTGTAAAATTTCAAAGAGATGGTAGAGATTGGACATTTGCTTTCAATGACGCCGAATGGCATACCGTGCGGATCGTCAAGGAAGGAGATGTGTGGCGTGTTTATTACGGTGAATATACAACTTCGTATACGATCACGAATCTTTCACAGTTGCATGTACAACTTGGAGACAATGGGGTGTTCCACCTGACCGATGTTGTAGGCGTTGAGCTGCCCGTGCAGGCGGCGTAATGCCGTGTGAGGGGCTTTGTACAAACAATGCAAAACAGATGTTCCGCCGCTTGCGGCGGAACATCTGCACGTTTTAAAAACGAGGAAAAAGCAAGGGGAAACGGCATGAAAAAGGACAGATCCGATCGGGATGTGCTCGTTGTCGGCGGCGGTGTAGCCGGCATCGCCGCGGCGCTCGCCGCGGCGCGGAACGGGGCAAAAACAATGCTTGTGGAAAGCAGTTATCTGCTTGGGGGCTTGGCGACCTGCGGGTTGGTGGCGATCTATCTGCCGCTTTGCGACGGGGAAGGGCATCAGCTCTCTTTCGGGCTGGCGGAAGAGTTGCTGCGGCTGTCTGTATCGCATGGTGCCGCGGCAGAATACCCCGCCGAATGGTTCGGGCGGGGAACGAAGGAGGAGAGGATCGCGCATCGCTTCCGTACACAGTTTGATCCGTTCGTGTTCAGTCTGCTTGCGGAAAGGGAACTGCGCAAAGTGGGGGTCGAGATCCTGTTCGGCGCTACGCTTTCCGCGGCAACGGTACGTGCGGGGCGCCTGCAAAGCATCACCTGCGTTCTGCGCAGCGGTTCCATGGAATTGTATGCGGGCAGGTTCATTGACGCTACCGGCGACGCCACGCTCTGTGCCTATGCGGGCGAAGAAACGCGGCAGCCGCAGCATGCCAACGTGCTTGCCGCCTGGCATTACGAGTTGTGTGAGGGGCGTAATTTGCTGCGGATGAGCGGCAGTTGTGACTATGTGTATGCGCAGGGTGCGGCGGAAGGCGGCACGGCGGGGCTGAGCGGCAGGGAGTTGAGCGCGCTTACCTTTGCCGCGCATGAACAGATCTTAGGGGAGTTCCTGAAAAACGGAAGCGTTTCAGACAGGCATGCGCTGACGGCGATCCCCTCGATCCCGCAGGTGCGCATGA
>CASDPE010000012.1 GCA_949282395.1 uncultured Bacillota bacterium
CAAAGGACAGCCCTACGAGCAGCGCGCCCAGAAGCCCCGCGCCGTAAGTGACGGCGACGGCGGAGAGCCGTTCTCCCCGCACGCCCGCCTGCGCGAGCGCCTCTTCCACCACTCTGCCCACCGCGTCGGTGTGCGCGCGGGAGGCAAGTTCGGGCACGACGCCGCCGTACTTCGCCTGTTCTGCGGCGGACGAGATGACCGCGTTCGACAGCAGCTCCCGCCCGCGGATGACGGCGGCACAGGTCTCGTCGCACGAGCTTTCGATGCCGAGGATCAGCGGCTCGGCTTCGTATTGTTTTTCGCTTACGCGCTGCGCGTAAGATAGATATTGCGCCATGATCGGCTCCTCTGCGCCCGCAAACAAAAAAGAGGAAGCGCGCCCCTCCCCTCTGACGGAAACGTTTCAGTTTTGCAGGCTCTTTTTGAAAGCGGCGGGGATGCGGTCATACACTTCCAGCCGCCCGCCCGCAAACTCGCCCAGCACGCGCCCGTACATGCCGTACACGCGCTCGGACACGTACACCTTGCCCGCAAAAGAGGACTTCATCAGTTCGTCCAAAAAATCAAAGTCCAGCAGCGCGTCAAAGAGCACCAGCCCCTTGTGCGCAAACCGCGCCTGCGTGCGCGTATCGCACAGATCCAGCTCGCCTTCGCGCACCTCGCGCAGCAGCAAGACCGCGGGCAGCAGCACGGCGCCTTCGGAATAATTCCTGTCAGACAAAGCGGGCGTATAGCCGCGCATGCCGCGGTATTCGTCGTGCACGCAGATGAGCGCCGCCTTCGCCCCGGACACGGGGCATTTGCGCGGCAGCCCCTTTTTGGTGTAATGCAGCGTATCCCCTTCCACGCCGTAGCGGGAATGGATGACGAACTGCGGCAGCACGGCGATGAGCGCGCCGACCGCCGCAAGCACGCCGCACCAGACCGCGCCGCCCGCAAGATAGAAGTACGCGAGCACGCCGAGGGCGACAAACACCAGCCCGATGGTCACAAACCGCGCCGTTTCCGCGCGGCGGCGGGTAAAGCGGTAATACTTTTTCATGGTCAGCTCTTTTTCAGGTAGTCGATGATGAACGGCTGCAAGTCACCGTCCATGACCGCCTGGATGTTGCCCGTTTCGCAGCCCGTGCGGTGGTCTTTGACGAGCGTGTACGGGCAGAAGACGTAGCTGCGGATCTGGCTGCCCCACTCGATCTTTTTGATCTCGCCCTTTAAATTCTGCTCGTTGGCGAGCCGCTCGCTCTCTTTCAGTTCGATGAGCTTGGAGCGCAGCATCTTCATCGCCATTTCGCGGTTCTGCATCTGCGAACGCTCGTTCTGGCAGCTCACCACGATGCCCGTGGGGATGTGCTGGATGCGGATGGCGGACTCCGTTTTGTTGATGTGCTGCCCGCCCGCGCCCGAGGAGCGGTAGGTGGTCACTTTCAGATCTTCGGAGCGGATCTCCACGTCGCCCTCGTCGTCGATCTCGGGCATGACTTCCAGCGAGGCGAACGAGGTATGGCGGCGCTTGTTCGCGTCAAAGGGGGAAATGCGCACCAGCCTGTGCACGCCCTTTTCCGCTTTGAGGTAGCCGTACGCGTTTTCGCCCTCGATCTTGAAGTCCACGCTCTTGATGCCCGCCTCGTCGCCGTCTAAGCGGTCAAGTTCGGTGACGCGGAAGTTGTTGCGCTCGGCATAGCGGGTGTACATGCGGTAGAGCATAGAGACCCAATCGCAGCTTTCGGTGCCGCCCGCGCCCGAATGCAGCGTAAGGAGCGCGTTGTTCGCGTCGTACTTGCCGCGCAGAAGGGAGCGGATGCGCATATCCTCCAAGTCCGCTTCGGCGGTGGAGAACATCTGATCGAGCTCGGGGATCAGCTCTTCTTCGCCCGTCTCTTCGATGAGGTCGATGACCTCGTTCACTTCTTCCAGCGCCTTTTTGCCCTTGTCATAGGCGCCGATCTTGCCTTCCACGACGGAGATCTCGCGCCCGAGCTTTGCGGAGCGCTCGATGTCCTGCCAGACTTCGGGCTTTTCCTGCTCGGCTTTCAGCTCGGCGAGCCTGCCGCGCAAAACATCGATGTCCAGCGCCTCTTTCGTCTCTTCCAGCGTGGCTTCGAGCGCCTTCGCTTTTAACCTGTAATCGTCTGCACGGAACATGGCTTACCCTTGCGCGTTTTTGCCGCAGCAGTTTTTGTATTTTTTGCCGCTGCCGCAGGGGCAGGGGTCGTTGCGCCCCACCTTCGGCGCGGAGGAAGGCACGGGTTTTGCGCCCGCGCTTTCGGGCGAGTTGGTGGTGAGCTGTTCGGGCGCAGCCGTCTGCGGCGTCATTTCCACGGGCCGCACGGCGGGGCGGTTGACTTCGATGCGCACTTTCAGCAGCATGGCGATGGTCGTGTTCTGGATGCGTTCGATCATCTCGTCGAACATCTCGTACCCTTCCTGCTTATAGGCGATGACGGGGTCTGTGTTGCCGTACGCGCGCAGCCCGATGCCCTTGCGCAGCTGATCCATCGCGTCGATCTGGTCGATCCAGTTGCGGTCTACGTTCATCAGCAGGAAGCGGCGCTCGATATCGGCATAGTCGATGCCGAGGTCGGTTTTGACCTGCTCGATCTTTTCGGCATACGCCTTTTCCGTCGCCTTTGTGATGCGCGAAAGGGCGTATTCGGTATCCCATTTGGCAAGTTTTTCGGGGGTGACGAAGTTGCTGCCTTCGGGCAGGAGCCTGTTTTCCAGCGCGCGGTTGAGCGCGGCGGCGTCCCACTTTTCGGGCATTTCGTCGATGTTCACCGCCTCGGAAACGACTTTGCGCACGAAATCGGGAATGTACTTCACGACCTGTTCGTGCACGTCTTCGCCCTTTAAGACCTTCATGCGCTCGGCATAGATGACCTCGCGCTGCTTGTTCATGACGTCGTCGTATTGCAGCACGTTTTTGCGGATGCCGAAGTTCCTGCCCTCGATCGCCTTCTGCGCGTTTTCGATGCCGCGGGAGAGCACTTTGGATTGCAGGCAGGTATCTTCGTCCTTGATGAACAGGCTGTAAATACGCTTCATGCGCTCGCCGCCGAAGCGCTTGATGAGATCGTCTTCCAGCGAGATAAAGAAGAGGGATACGCCCGGGTCGCCCTGGCGCCCGCTGCGCCCGCGCAGCTGGTTGTCGATACGGCGGCTTTCGTGCCGTTCGGTGCCGAGGATGCAAAGCCCGCCCGCCGCTACGACTTCCTCCTTTTCCTTATCCGTTTCCGCCCTGTACTCCGCGTACAGCTTGTCGTACATGGCGCGGTAGGTCTTGCGGCGCTCCTCCGCTTCGCCCTCCAGCTCCGCGTACGAGGTGGCGAGCTCGATGTCGTCATGCTCGACGCCCTCTTCGCGCATGCGCTTTTTGGCGAGGTATTCGGGGTTGCCGCCGAGCAGGATGTCTGTGCCGCGGCCCGCCATGTTCGTGGCGATGGTCACCGAGCCGAGCCTGCCCGCCTGCGCCACGATCTCAGCCTCGCGTTCGTGGTTCTTAGCGTTGAGGATGTTGTATTTGATGCCGTTTTTGCGCAGAAGTTTGGCGATCTCTTCGGATTTTTCGACGGTGACCGTACCGATCAGCACGGGCTGGCCCGCCTCGTGCCGCTTGGCGATCTCGGCGAGCAGCGCCTTCTTTTTGCCGTCCTCGGTGGGGTATACGGCGTCGGGCATGTCTTTGCGGATGACGGGACGGTTGGTCGGGATCTCCACAACGTCCAGCGAGTAGATGGTGCGGAACTCCCCTTCCTCCGTTTTGGCGGTACCCGTCATGCCCGAAAGTTTGCGGTACAGGCGGAAGAAATTCTGGAAGGTGATGGTCGCGTACGTCTTGTTCTCGTTGCGCACCTTCACGCCTTCCTTCGCCTCGATCGCCTGGTGCAGCCCGTCCGAATAGCGGCGGCCGATCATCAGGCGCCCCGTGAATTCGTCGACGATGATGACTTCGCCGTCGTTGACGATGTAGTCTTCGTCGCGGTGGAACAGCTTGTGCGCTTTGAGCGCCTGCTGGATGTGGTGGTTGAGCGAGGCGTGCTCGATGTCGCCGAGGTTGTCGATGTTGAAGAAGCGCTCCGCCTTCGCCGCGCCGCGCTCGGTGATCTGCACCGTCCTGTTCTTGCGGTCGATGACGTAGTCCCAGTCGCCGTATTTGTCGCCTTTGGCGATGTCGTCATAGTCGCCGTACTTGGACTCTTCTTCGCCCTCTTCTTCCTCCTCTTCGCGCTGCTTTTTCTTCTTCTTTTTGGTGTCTTTGTCCTCTTCGCCCTGCTGGCCTTCGTCGTCGAAGCCGCCCTGCATGGTGCGCACGAGCTTATCCACGCGCTCGTACAGCTCGCTGGATTTATCCCCCTTGCCCGAGATGATGAGCGGGGTGCGCGCCTCGTCGATGAGGATGGAGTCCACCTCGTCGACGATCGCAAAATCCAGCCCGCGCTGGATCATGCGTTTCAAATCGGATTTGAGGTTATCGCGCAGGTAGTCGAAGCCGAGCTCGTTGTTGGTGGCGTAGGTGATGTCGCAGTTGTACGCCTGCCGCTTCGCGTCGTCATCCATGCCGGGCACGACCACGCCGACGGTCAGCCCGAGGAATTTATGCACCTTGCCCATCCAGTCCGCGTCGCGGCGGGCGAGGTAGTCGTTGACGGTGACGATGTGCACGCCCTTGCCCGCCAATGCATTGAGGTAGGAGGGAAGGGTGGCGACGAGCGTTTTGCCTTCGCCCGTCTTCATTTCGGCGATACGGCCCTGGTGGAGCACGATGCCGCCGACGATCTGCACGCGGTAATGTTTGAGTTTGAGTACGCGCCACGCCGCTTCGCGCACGACGGCGAAGGCGTCGTACAGGATGTCGTCCAGCGTTTCGCCCTTCGAAAGCCGCTCTTTGAGCACGCCCGTCTGCGCACGTAGGTCGGCGTCGGTCATGGCGGCGTATTTCGGCTCGAGCGCCATGACTTTGTCCGCCATCTTATCGATCTGGCGCAGGCTCTTCCTGCTGTCGTTATTGAAAAGATAATTGATAAGCCCCATGAGGGCACCTCCCTTCTGCGGGCGGCTCCGCCGCTTGCGCGCCGCATAAAACGGCACAGTCCGCCAGTTTGATCGTAAACGCTTTTATTTTACTATATTTGCACAGAAATGTAAAAGAAAAACTTCCCCTTTCGCAAAAAAAGTTGCCGCGGGGAAGGCTTTTCACCGAAAAAACAAATTTTTCATCCCTTTCCGCCCTGCCCGCCGCGCAGAGCGGCATACGGCACGCCCGCCGCCGTCAGCACAAACACGCGCGCCGCGCCCGCGCGCAGGAGCGCCTCCGCCACGGCGGACGCCGTGGCGCCCGTAGTGAGCACGTCGTCGACCAAAAGGATGCTTTTGCCGCGGCACTTGGCGCGTTCGTGCACGCGGAAGCTGCCGCGCAGGTTCTCCGCCCGCTCGCGGCGGGATAGCTTTTTCTGCGCCCGCGTTTCGCGCGTTTTGACGAGCAGCTCCGCCTCGTACGGCAGCCCCGAACGGGCGGCAAGTTCTTCGGCGAGCAGCGCGCCCTGGTCGTAGCCGCGCCTGCGCTTTGCACGCTTTGTCATGGGCACGGACGAGAGGAAGTCCGCCTCCGCAAATTCCGCGCGCACGAGCGGGAGCATCGCCTCGGCGAGCGGGGCGGCGAGGTGCTTTGCGCCCGTCTTGTACTTTCTGATCAGCCGCACGATGTCGCCCTCGTAGCGGAAGGCGCTGCGCGCCTTTTCGTAGGCGGGCATATCCGCCTTGCATTCGAGGCATACGGGCGCCTCCTCGGCGACCGCCCTGCCGCATTTTTTGCAGATGTGCCCCGTATTGAAGGGCAGCCGTGCCAGGCAGCGCGGGCAGAAATACGCGTCCGTATACAGTTCCTCGCCGCAGCAGGCGCAGGTCAGTTTTTCGGGGAACAAAAACGCTTTCAGCCGCGAAAGCAGCGCACGCACACGCGCCATGCCCTTCCTCCTTAAAAAACGCAGAGCGGGGCAAACCGCCCCGCCCGTTCCCGTTTACAGATATTTTTTGAGCCGTTCCGCCGCGTCCGTCTGCTCCCAGGGGAAGCCTTCCCGCCCGAAATGCCCGTACGCCGCCGTCGCCCTGAACACGGGCCTGCGCAGCCCGAGCTTTTCAATGATCGCCTGCGGGCGCAGGTCGAAGTTTTCGCGGATGATCTGCACGAGCTTTTCCTCCGGTACCCTGCCCGTGCCGTAGGTGTTTACGTACACCGAAACGGGGTTTGCCACGCCGATCGCGTAGGCGAGCTCGATCTCGCACTCGTCCGCAAGGTGTGCCGCCACGATGTTTTTGCAGATGTAGCGCGCCATGTACGCGGCACTGCGGTCGACTTTGGTCGCGTCCTTGCCCGAAAACGAGCCGCCGCCGTGCGCGCAGCGCCCGCCGTAGGTGTCGACGATGATCTTTCTGCCCGTCAACCCGCTGTCGCCCGCAGGGCCGCCGATCTCGAACCTGCCCGTGGGGTTGATGAAATACTTCGTGTCTGCGTCCAGCCATTTTTCGCCGACGACGGGCAGGATGACGTGCTTTTTGATGTCCGCGCGGAGCTGCTGCTGCGTGACCTTTTCGTCGTGCTGCGCCGAAACGACGACGGTATCCACGCGCACGGGCTTGCCGTCCTCGTATTCGACGGTGACCTGCGTCTTCCCGTCGGGGCGCAGGTAGGGCAAAAGCCCGTTTTTGCGCACTTCGGCGAGCCGTTTTGCGAGCTTTTGCGCGAGCATGTACGGCAGCGGCATGAGCTCGGGCGTTTCGTTCACGGCATAGCCGAACATCATGCCCTGGTCGCCCGCGCCGATCTGGTCGTACGCGCTGCCTCCCTCCTTGCGTTCGACGGAATTATCTACGCCCATGGCGATATCCGCGCTCTGCGCGTGGATGGCGGTGATGACGGCGAGCGAATCGTAGGAAAAGCCCTGCCCTTCCGTATAGCCGATCTCCTTCACCGTATCTTTGACGATGCGCGCGATATCCACATAGCAGCTGGTGGAAAGTTCGCCCATCACCAGCACCATACCCGTGGTAGCGCAGCACTCGATCGCCGCGCGGGCGCTCCCGTCCTGCGCGAGCACCGCGTCCAGCACCGCGTCCGCGATCTGGTCGCACACTTTATCGGGGTGCCCTTCCGTTACGCTTTCGCTTGTAAAAAACTTTTTCATCCGCGTATGCCTCTCTTGTTTTTGCCTCTTTATTATATCGCATCGCGGAAAGGTTGTCAATGTTTTTAAAATGTGCTACAATGCCGTATATGGGCAAATGCGGGCTGTGCCCCCTGCGCTGCGGGGCAGACAGAAAAAAAGAGGCGGGCGCGTGCGGCGCGGGGGAGAAGATCCTGCTCGTAAAATACGGGCTGCACCCCTATGAAGAGCCGTGCATCTCCTGCAAAAACGGGTCGGGCACCGTGTTTTTCGGCGGGTGCGCGCTGCGCTGCGTGTTCTGCCAGAACTACGACCTTTCCCGCGCGCGGGCGGGCGAAGAGGTGAGCGCGAAGCGGCTCGCCGACGTGTTCCGCGAGCTGGAGGATATGGGCGCGGAGAACATAAACCTTGTTACCGCCGCGCACTTTGTTCCGCAGCTTCTGGAAGCGTTCCGCCTGTACCGCCCGAAGATCCCCGTCGTGTACAACACCCACGCCTATGAAACGCCCGCCGCGCTGAAAGCGCTGGACAGGTACGTGGACGTGTGGCTGCCCGACCTGAAATTTTATTCGCCGCTGCTTTCGGCGCGCTATACGGGGAAGGCGGATTATTTTGCCGTCGCCTACCCCGCCGTCGCCTTTATGGCGCAGCGCACGCCGGACGTGCGGGGCGGAAAGATGTACGCCGGCTGCATCGTGCGGCACCTGATCCTGCCGCTGTGCACGGACGACAGTTTGCAGATCATCGACCGCTTTGCCGCGCTGCGCTCGCCCGCGTATTTTTCGCTGATGGCGCAGTACACGCCCTGCGGCGAGGCGGACAGCTACCCCGAACTGCGCCGCCGCATCACGGCGCGCGAATACGCGCGGGTGCGCAGCCACTTAGAACAGAGCGGCATTCAAAACGCCTTTGTGCAGGAACGTGCCGCCGCGAGCGAGGCGTTCATCCCCGATTTTACGCAGGAGCGGAACGGACTGTTCTGACCCTACCGCCCGCGCGGCGGCGCGGGCAGGCGCAGGAACATGCGCTTGCGCTGCACGAGCCTGCGCACGAGCGGCGCGCACACCGAAGGCGGCGCGGAAGCGAGCTTTTGTTCAAGCAAAAATATTTCCTTTTTCAGATCGCGCATACAAACAGTTTGCGGAAGTTGTAAAAATTATGCTCATTCAGCTGGAAAACGTGACATTCGGATACGACGACAAACCCGTCCTCGAAGAGGTGAGCCTGACCCTTTCGGAAGGCGAACGGGCGGGCTTTATCGGCGCCAACGGCGAGGGAAAGACCACCCTTCTGCGCCTTATGACGGGCGCGCTCACCCCCGACGCGGGGAAAGTCGTAAAAAAGAGCGGGCTGCGCCTCGGGGTGTTTGAACAAAGTGGCGGGCTGGAGAGCGAACGCACCGTGTTCGCCGAGATGCAGAGCGTGTTCGCCGACGTATACGCCGCCATGCAAAAGCTGCGCGAAACGGAGGAAGCGATGGCGGGCGCGGACGATAATGCCCTCCGCGCCCTTTCGCAGCAGCACGAAAAGCTCGAAAAGCGCATCGCCGCAGCCGACGGCTACAACGCCGAAGTGCGCATCCGCACCGTGCTGAACGGCATGGGGTTCGAAGGGTGTTACGGGCGCGTCGTATCCACCATGAGCGGCGGGGAAAAGACGCGGCTCAAACTGTGCCGCCTGCTTTTGGAAGAACCCGAACTGCTGCTTTTAGACGAGCCGACCAACCACCTGGATACGGGCACGCTGTTCTGGCTGGAAGACTATCTCAAAAATTACCGCGGCGCGGTGTTCGCCGTTTCGCACGACCGCTGGTTCCTCGATTCGCTGATGGGCAAGATCTACGAATTGGAGCAAAAGCGCGTGCACATGTACCGCGGCAACTACTCCAAATACAAAATTCTGAAAGCGGAGCGCGTCCTCGCCGGGGAACGCGCCTATGACAAGCAGCAGAAGGAGATCGCGGAGCTGAAAGACTACGTCGCCCGCAACATCGTGCGCGCCACCACGGCGAGCAGCGCGCAGTCGCGCGTGAAAAAGCTGGAAACCATGAGCGTGCTCGAACGCCCGCTGCCGCCGCAGAAGCCGCCCGCGTTCCGCTTTGAAACGGACAGCGAGAGCGAAGAACGCACCCTCGAAGTTGCACACCTGCGCCTCTGCGCGGGGGAGCGGGAGCTGTTCAAAGACATCAACTTTACCCTGCGCCGCGGCGAAAAGGCAGCCCTTTTGGGCGAAAACGGCGCGGGAAAATCCACCCTCGCCCGTGCGCTCGCGGACGGGCGCGACCCCGCCGTGCAGTGGGGCAGGTTCGTAAAGCGCGGGTACTACGACCAGGAAAACGCCGCCCTTGACCCAGAAGACACAGTGCTCGGCGCGCTCTGGAACAGGCACCGCAGCATGAGCCAGACGCAGGCGCGCGCGCTTCTGGCACAGGCGAAACTCGGCGAAGAGGACGTCGGCAAAAAGGTGCGGCAGCTTTCGGGCGGGGAACGGGCGAAACTCGCGCTCGTCCTTCTGGAAGCGGAGCGGGCGAACGTGCTGATCCTGGACGAGCCGACCAACCACTTAGATTTGCAGGCGCGCGAGGCGCTGGAGGGCGCGCTCAAAGCGTACAAAGGCACCCTGCTGTTCGTTTCGCACGACCGCTACTTCACCGCCGCCCTCGCCGGAAAAGTGCTGGAAGCGGCAGACGGGCAGATCACGCCCTATCCCTGCGGATACGCGGAATACACCGAACAAAAAAAGCGCGCCGCACAGGAACAGGCGGCGGCGCGGAACGCGCAGAAAACGGCGGAGCGCGCCAAAACGGCGGGCGCGGCATACCGCAGCAGAGCGGAACGCGCGGAAGAGGCGAAGCGCAAGCAGCGCGCCAAAGAGGTGGAGCGCGCCATCGCCGTCCTCGAAGAAGAGGAGACCGCGCTGAACGCCGCCCTCGCCGACCCCGCCGCCTGCGCCGACTATAAAAAAGTGAACGAGGCATGCGCGCGCCTCGATCGGCTCCGCGCCGAGCTCGACGCACTGTACGCCGAATACGAAACGCTGATCTGAGACCGCCCGCCCCCTGTCAGAAAGGGGGGGGCGGCTTTTGTCCCTTCCTCCCTCGGGCGGGCGCGCCCTTCCTGCTTCCCCTCATCCGTCAGGCGGGCGCGCTCATCCTGCTTCCCCTCATCCGTCAAACGGCTGCGCCGTTTGACACCTTCCCCGCAAGGGGGAAGGTTTATACTGTCCTCATTTACCTTCCCATCCTTGTGGGGAAGGGTTTTGCTTTTGCCTTTATTTACCGTGGGAGGCGCCTGCCCCCAATTCTTGCCTTCCCCTTGAAGGGGAAGGGGGACCGCTTGCGGTGGATGAGGTGATTTCGTCCTTGTTTTCTTTTAAATAAGGTCGTTATCCCCTCATCAGGCGCTTCGCGCCAGCTTCCCTCGTCGGAGCAGTCGGCTGCGCTCTCGCATCGCCCCAAGGGGCAATGCTCGCGTGCGCGCTTCCCGTACTCCTCTTCCCAAAAATCTCACTTCGTTGCGATTTTCGGGAGCCCTGTTTGGGGGAAGCCTTGCAATATGCGCGCTTCCCGTACTCCTCATCCTGCTTCCCCTCATCCGTCAGGCGGGCGCGGCAAAAGCCGCGCCCGCCTGACACCTTCCCCGCGGAGGGGGAAGGTCTATAAAGCGCCGCCGCAGGGTTGCTGCGGCGGCGCTTACGGATACACATTCTGTTTTAAAAATCGTCGTCCTCGTCGTCTTCGTCGTCGTCATCATCGTCGTCTTCTTCGCCGAGGTCGGAATAGTCGTCGTTGAAGTCAAAGTCGTCCTCTTCCTCCGAATTGCCGTACTCTTCGTCGGCGTATTCGTCCTCTTCCTCGTCTTCGTCAAAGTCCTCGCCGAAGTCGATGCCCTCCTCCTCGCCGACGGACAGGTCTTCCGCGTCGTCGTCAAGGTAGTTGCGCCATTCCTCGTCCTTTTCGGGGTCGATGTCGTCCTCTTCCTCGTACTCGGCGTTCTTTTTGCATTCGTCGCACATCTTTTCGCCGGCGCGCATGTAATTTTCGCCGCAGACGGGGCAAAGTTCCGTCTTTTCGGAATCTTCGTCGTCATCCATATCGGCGAACATGAGTTTGCTGCCCTGCATTTCGGCAAGGCAGACGTCGCAATAGTCCTTATCCTCTTCGATATAGTTCAGCTCGCAGCGCGGGCACTTTTTATACTTCCCCATACGGTCTCCCCTTACATGCGGCGCCTTCCGCGCGGGCGCGCAACAACGCCCCCTGCGTACTATGTGCAACTCGCCTGCGTTCTACGCATACGGCGCCGCCCTTTTTTTCGGCGTTATTATACAGTGAAATATATGATTTGTAAAGAAATTTCCGTGCGTTTCTCAAAAATTTTTCCGAAAAAAGGGAGCGGTTTTTCTGACCGCTCCCTTCGCCGCCTTTACAGGCGGTATTTTTTATTTGCGTACCCCGTACCTGCGCTTTTTGGTGAGCACGGCGCCGAGCACCGCCGCCGCGATCACGACCACGCCGACGGGCACGAAGATCGCCGCCCACTGCCACGTCCACGCGTCGCCGTCTGCATCCTCTTCGGCGGTTGCCGTAAGGTACGCGCCTTTCAGCGAATCGGCAAGGCTCTCCTCGTCGTCTTCATCCATCGTACCGAGCCTGTTGTAGTACGCGCTTTCGGTGTTCCAGAACACGGCGTGTTCGCCGTCGCCGCCGTACAGAGGCTTGAAATCCAGCCTGTACGCATTGAGCGTGGTCTGCGCATCCGCCGTCGTAGGGTTAACGAACGCGGCGATCAGTTCCAGATCTTCCTCGGTGTAATTTTCATAATACGCCTCTTCCTCATCCGCAAGAAGGGTGGTAAGTTCCCCGTCTGCCGAATAGAAATAATACTCGGCCGCCTTTGACACGGCGGAAAACTCTTCGGAAAGGTCGGTGATGATATCGAACACGTCCTCCCACTTCTCGTTCAGCGTTTTGAGATCGGCGTTGTTTGCAGGGTTTTCCATGACGTACACGTAGCTGCCCGCATAGGTGCCCGCATTGGCAAAGAGCAGGTACTCCGCTTCCCCCACGGTGAGCACTTCGGGCTTGTACCACGAATTGCTGTACTCGATCTGCAAATAGCGCGTGGGGCGGAAGTCCTCGCTCTGCGAGGTGAGGATGTTGTAGTCGTCCGCAGTGCCGTTGTAGCGGATGCGGTACAGCCCGCTGCCGCTATCTCCTGCGATGGTGTAGTACAGATAGTCCCCGCGCAGGAACAGGAGCGTCGCCTCCGTCTGCGCGCGGGCGAGCGTCACGCTCTCGCCGATGAGGTCTGTGTTCTCAAAGGTGCCGTCCGTCGCCTTCGTATCCACCGTGTTGCGCACGATGTTGCCGCTCGAATCGACGTAGATGTAGACGGGAGAGTCTTCGTTGAGGTAATACAGCGCGGAAGAGGTCGCATTGCCCGAAGAAATGGCAACGGGCGTGAGCGCCGTTTCCGCCGTTGTTTCCGCTCCCGTGATGGTCGGGTTGGCGGTGATAGCGTTCCAGCTGCCCGCTTCCGCCGCCGCCATGTAAGCGGCTTCATCAAAGCGGTACACGAAGGCGCTGCCCTCGGCGACCTTGCTCACCGTAAGGTACAGCGAGCCGCCGCCGCATTTGAGGAAGGAGTAGGTGAAGCCGCCGAGGCTCTTCGCCTGCCCGCCGATGCCGCCCTCTGCGGGCCAGTCATGGTTGAAGGGCGTGCTCTCCTGCTGGTTCAGCCCGACGCCGTCCAGCACCAGCGTGCCGAGGTTGATGTATTCCATCACGCGCGCGTCGTCGTCCTCGTCTGCGTCCTTATCGGTATACGCGGCGAGATATTCCTCCGACTCGGTGAAGGGCTTGCCGTCCACGGTGTAGGGGCATTCCGTTTCAAACGCGCTCACCGCATACAGCTGCTGATAGCTGTACGCCGTGCCCGCGCCGCTTGCGGCGCTGTAAGTGTCCTTTTGGGTGACGGACATCGTATAATAAATGGTAGAGCCTTCCGTCTCTTCGGGCAGGATGTACGAAGAATACCCCTTGGCGAGCACGGTGTTCTCGCCCGTTTCCGTGTTGTAGGAACGGATCTCCGTTTCGGAAGAATCGACATAGAGAAGGTAGACGGTGCCGTCTTCGTCCTGCACATAGCGGTAGACGGTGGAACTATCGTCGACCTGCACGTAATAATCGCGCATGGTCTCCGACCCGTCGAGCTTACTGCTCTTGAAGTCGAGGTACGACGTATCGACCTCGCCCTCCATGTTTTTGATGACGTTCGGGGTCGCGTAGTAAACGGTGTCACCGTAAATATAAACGCCCGAAGTGTAGTCCTGCGAGGTCAGCAACAGGGGCACGACCGTCTCCGTTTCGGCATAGTTGCCCGCGGCAAGATCCGCCGCGGAAATGCGCTGCAGCGAGCCTTTTACGACTTCGCCGTACGTGTTATCCGCGCTCTGTGTTCCGACGCCGTTGATGAAGTAGACGTACTCCCCTTTCTGCACGGCAAAACCGCCGTTGGAGGAAACCTCTCCCGAAATATCCCCGCCGAGCTTATCGGAAGTATAGTTGCCGCCGCAGCCGGCGAGCGCCGTAAGGGCGAGCGCGAGGGCGAGCAGGGCGGGCAATATCTTTTTGAGCTTTTTCAGCATAAGCCGTGAACTCCTTACGTTCTGTACGGCAGGGCAAACGCCGCGCCGTATACCTTTCAATTATATATCAAAACGCCTGTTTTCGCAATAAAAAACTCGTAAAATTTGATGAAAATTTGCGCATCGGCGCAAAGATTTTGCGATATAGGGAGGAAAAATGGAAAAATTCGGACTGTTCGATCTGTTTTCCGCACTGGCGGGCGCCCTTGGCGAAACGCCGCAGGAAGCGCCTGCCGCACCCGAAAAAAGCGCGCCCGCACCCGAAAAAAGCGCCGTGCCCGCACAGACGGGCGTATTCACCGCCGAAGAGCGGAGAAGGCGCGCCGAAGAGGCGATCCTGCGGCACGAGGCGATCTCGCGCCGCATCGGGCGCAAAAGGTGAACAACGGCGCCGCGAAATTCCCGCGGCGCCGTACCGTACAAAGATTACCTCTTGGAGAACTGAGGAGCGCGGCGTGCCTTTTTCAAGCCGTACTTCTTGCGTTCCTTGCTGCGCGGGTCGCGCGTAAGGAAGCCCTCTTTTTTCAAAGCGGGGCGAAGCTCGGGCTGCGCCTGGATGAGCGCGCGCGCAATGCCGTGGCGGATGGCGCCCGCCTGCCCCGTGTACCCGCCGCCGCAGACGTTTACGACGATGTCATACGCGCTTTCGGTGCCGGTGAGGGAAACGGGCTGCTTGACGATGTACTGCAGCGTGCCCTGCGGGAAATAATCTTCCAGGGTGCGGTCGTTGATGACGATGCTGCCGCTGCCCGAAGGAATGAGGCGGACGCGGGCGATCGCCTTTTTACGCCTGCCCGTGCCCCAGAACTGCAACTTCTTTTTCAGATTCGCTTTAGCCATTTGCGCACCTCGTTAAAATAATTTAAGCTCTTCGGGCTTTTGCGCCTCGTGCTTGTGCTCCGCGCCCTTGTACACGCGCAGCTTTTTGAGCATCTTCCTGCCCAGCGAATTTTTCGGCAGCATGCCGCGGACAGCCTCGTATACGGCGAGGTCGCTCTTTTCCGCCATCATCTTGCGGTAGGAAACTTCCTTCAACCCGCCGATGTAGCCGGTATGGTAACGGTAGAATTTATCGTCCAGCTTTTTGCCGGTGAGCACCGCCTTGTCGCTGTTGATGACGATCACGAAGTCGCCCGTGTCCACGTGCGGCGTAAAGGTGGGCTTGTTTTTCCCGCGCAGGACGGCCGCGACCTTGGACGCAAGCCTGCCCAAAGGAACGCCCGCCGCGTCGACGACGTACCACTTCCTTTCAACCGTCTGGGCATTCGCCATATAGGTCTTCATTCTTGTTGGTCTCCTTAACTGTTTTCGTATAGATGCTAACGGCGGCCCGTGAGAGTGCCGCCCGCAGATTCCGCAATAAATTTTATCTTATATAAAAATTACTGTCAAGCGGTTTTGATTGCGGTTTTCGCACTTTTTTCAAAAAAATTTTCTTTGCTCTTTTTTCCGCACGCCCACGGCAAAAGAAAGCGCCGCCTCCGCCGCCCCGCGGCAAGCGGGCGGAAGCAGCGGAAAGGGCGCCTCCTTGAAGGAGGCGCCCCGTGTGTTTTTGCGTACCCTGACGGGCGCGGGCGGCGCGGTCAGTGCCTGCCGCCCTCTTTTTTTGCGCTGTGGCAGGCATGGCAGCTTCCGCCGCAGCAGCCGCAACCGCAATCGCAGCCGCCCCTGCCCCGCTTTTTTTGCACGTATCTGTATACGATGACCCCGACGACGATCCCTACGGCGAGCACCGCCGCCAAAGCCGTGACAAGAATGCCGAGCCAATCCATAAAATACCTCCTTTTGCGCGGGCATTTTTACGGTATGCCCGCCGTGCCGCGCTTAGTCCTTGGCGGCGGGGATGTTCTTCTTTTTTCTGCCGAGGCGGATGATCCCCTTGTTGCGCAGAACAAAGAAGGTGATGACCAGCGCGATGAGCACGGCGACGATGGCTGCCGTCCACGGCCAGCTGAACATCAGGTACAGGCAGGTCGAAGTGATGTACGACGTGAGCATCCAGAACGCGACGGTGAATTTGAACTTGCCCTTCGGCGTTTCGCCCTTGACGACGGCAGCCGCCGCGAAGCAGGGGATGGTGAGCATATTGAACACGCAGAAGGCGATCAGCCCCTGCCAGGTGATGCCCGTCTGCTGCATGAGCGAGACGACCGCGCCGATGCCGTTTTCGCCGTCGTCGCCGACGCCGCCCGCAATGCTGCCGCCGATCGCGGCGACGAGCACATAGAAGGTGGCGATGACGTTCTCCTTTGCGATGAGCCCCGTCACTGCCGCGACCACGAACACCCAGCCGTAGGTGCGCATCGCCTCGCCGTTATAGCCGAAGCCCATCGGGGTGCAGATCCACTGCACGAAGCAGCCGACGTCATGCAGGATGCTCTCGTTCATCATTTCGTCTTCGAGGTAGTGCCACTCCCACGAGAAGTGCGACAGGAACCAGATGACGATGGACGAAGCGACGATGATGGTGCACGCCTTTTTGACGTAGTGTTTGAGTTTATCCCACAGGTGGATCATCAGCGAGCGGAACTGCGGCGCGTGGTAGGCGGGCAGCTCCATGATGAAGGGAGCCACTTCGCCGCGCATGGAGGTCTGCCGCATGAACAGCAGCATGAGGATCGCCATGACCATGCCGAACAGGTACAGCCCGAAGACCAGAAGTTCCGCGTTCACGCCCGTGTACTCGGCGGCGATCGCGCCGCAGATGGCGGCGAGGATGGGCGCCTTGGCGCCGCAGGTGAAGAACGGGATGACGCGCGTGGTCATGATCCGCTCTTTGTCGTCTGCGAGCGTCCTTGTGTTGACGACGGCGGGCACCGAGCAGCCGAAGCCCATGATCATGGGGATGAACGCGCGGCCCGAAACGCCGAAGCGGCGGAAGATGCGGTCGAGGATGAACGCGACGCGCGCCATGTAGCCCGAATCTTCGAGGATGGAGAGGAACAGGAAGAGCACCAGCACCTGCGGCACGAAGGACATGACGCCCGCGACGCCGCCCCAGATGCCGTCGTTGACCAGACCCTGCGCCCAGCCCGCGGCGCCCGCAGCCGACATGCCGTCCGCGATCCAGCCACCGAGACAGGTGTTCATGATAAAGTCTGTCAGGTTGAACATGATCGCGCCGGGCGTGGAGATGCCCGCGCTGTTGAAGAACACGGCGACGAACGCGTCAAGGTAGGCGCTGCCCGTTTCCACATCGTACCCGAACCCGAAAATGGCGTTGAGATACAGAAGGTCTTCGCCGAAGGTCAGGTGGAACACGAAAAATAGGATGACGGCAAAGAGCGGGAGCGCCGCCCAGCGGTTGGTGAGCACGCGGTCGGCTTTATCCGACTTTGTAAGTTTGCCGTCGCCGCCTTTTTTCGGCGCGCGCACCAGCGCGCCCGAAAAGTTGGCGGAAATGTACTTGTACCGCGCGTCCGCCACGAGCGCTTCAAAGTCGCCGCCGAAGATGTCGTCCTGATGCTGCGTCTTGAACTCGTTGACCATGCGCATCTCTTCGGGGTGATCGGCAACTTCCAGCTCGTCGCCCTCCGTCAGTTTTACAGCGTGGAAGAGCGGGTTGCCCACGCCCTTGCCGCGCAGCGCGATCTTTACGTCGTCAATGACGTGCGCAACGGAAGAGCCTGCGAGCACCGTCGTGCCTTCGCGCTTTTGCTGCGAAGCGGCAAAGGCGCGCTGCATCAGCTCGTCGATGCCCTCGTTTTTGAGCGCCGAGATCTCTGCCACGGGAACGCCGAGCGCCTTTTCGAGCTTGGCGGCGTCCAGCTTGTCGCCGCTCTTTTTTACGGCGTCGATCATGTTCAGCGCCACAACGACGGGCACGTCGATCTCCATGAGCTGCGTCGTAAGGTACAGGTTGCGCTCCAGATTGGTCGCGTCCACGATGTTGATGACGCAGTCCGGCTTTTCGTCTATGATGTAGTTGCGCGAAATGACCTCTTCCGGGGTGTACGGCGAAAGGGAGTAGATGCCGGGCAGGTCGACGATCCCGACGGGCTCGGCAAGTTTTTTGTATGTACCTTCGCGCTTATCCACGGTGACGCCCGGCCAGTTGCCGACGTGCGCCGTGCTGCCCGTAAGAGCGTTGAACAGCGTGGTCTTCCCGCAGTTCGGGTTGCCTGCCAATGCAAAACGGATCATGCCCTGCCCTCCTGTACGCGCATGACGACGCTCTCTGCCTCCGCCTTGCGCAGCGTCAGTTCATAGCCGCGCAGCGTGACCTCTACGGGGTCGCCCAGCGGCGCAAGTTTGCGCAGGCAGATCTCCGCCCCGGGCGTTACGCCCATGTCGAACAGGCGGCGGCGGATCTGCCCCTCCCCCGCGATGCGCACGACGACGCCGCGCTCACCGACGGTAAATTCGTTCAGCTTCTTCTCCATACCTTCCTCTCGTTTTTTGTATTTCCGCGGCGAACCGCGCCCTGCGCTCAAAAGATTAAACATGGTTAACTATATGCGCGCAAAGAGCGGTTTATGCCGAAGTTCGGCGCTTGTTCACACGAGGATCTTCATGGCGAGGCTGCCGTCTAAGGCGAGCCTGCCGTCGTGGATGCGGATGATGACGCTGCCCCCCACGCGGGAGAGCACGCGCAACTTTGCCCCGACAATGATGCCCAGATTTTCAAAATGACGGCGCTCTTTTTCGCCGAGCAGTACTTTGCGTACCGTGACTTCTTCCCCCTGCGGGGCGAGCGGCAGCGGCATATGCGATACCTCGGATGTAAAAAACTTTCGTTAACCATGATTAACCATCGTTAACGCCTATTATACTATTCCTTTGCGCGGGATTTGTCAAGCAAATAAAAGGCTTGCGCAAAAAAATTTTTCCGCATTTTTGGCGGTATTTCCAAGCGGCGCGGAACCGATCCGCAGACCGGCGCAACCCCGTGCGGCACTGTGCTGCCTGCGGGCGAAGGCGCGGCGCCGCACAGGGCGGTGCCTCGGCGCAACGCGAAACGGCGCGCAAAACTGTACTGCCTACGAGCGAAAGCGGCGCGGGGGAGGCGGGGCGGCGCCGCAGAACAACGCAGAACAACGCGGAGCAACTCTGCCTGCGGGCGAAGGCAACTTGTTGCCTTCGCCCGCAGAGTGTGCTATAATGATCGTATACCTTATTGATAAGCGGCGCTCCTGCGGGGCGCTGCCGCCCGCTCCCCTTGCGCGGAAGAGCGCTTCGCCCTCCGCCGCACAGGAAGAGGACGGGAAGGAGCTTCTATGTCTGCGACCCTGCGATCCGCAAACGGCAATGCGCGCGTGCGCGCGGGCGTTGCGTCCGGCGTGCTCGGCATCGCCTGCCACGTCGTGCTGGCGGCGGCAAAGATCGCCGTCGGCGCGCTTTCGGGCGTGCTTTCGCTTTTGGCGGACGGCGTGAACAACCTGACCGACTGCGGCTCGAACGCCGTTTCGCTGATCGGATTCAAAGTGAGCGGCAAGCCCGCCGACCGCGAACACCCCTTCGGGCACAGGCGGGCAGAGTCCGTATCCGCGCTCATCGTCGCCGTCATCGTGCTGGCGGTGGCGGCGGAACTTGCCGTGCAGTCCGTGCAGCGCATCCTTGCGCCCGAAGAGAGCGTATTTACGCTCGTACTCATCCTTGTGCCCGCCGCGTCCATCGCCGTAAAGCTGTTCCTGTTCCTGTTCAATTTTACGCTCGCCCGGCGGCTGGGTTCGGACGTGCTCAAAGCGACCGCGCTGGACAGCCTGACCGACTGTGCCGCGACCGGCGCCGTGCTCGTCTGCCTGCTCGTTTCGCACTATACGGGCGTGGAGCTGGACGGCTACGCGGGCATCGTGGTGGCGGCGTTTATCGCCTTTGCGGGCGGTTCGGTGCTGAAAGAGACGGTTTCGAAGCTGCTCGGCAACGCCCCCGAGGCGGACACGGTGCGCGCGCTGAAAGAGCGCATCCTTGCCTTTGCGGGCGTGCGCGGCGTACACGACCTGACCGTGCACAGCTACGGCGCGGGCAAATTGTACGCAACGGTGCACGTAGAGGTGGACGCGAACATGCCCATCATGGACGCGCACGACCTTGCCGACGCGATCGAAAAGGCGGAAGAGGCGGCAACGGGCGCGCTGCTGACCGTGCACATCGACCCGCTCGTGTACGGAGACGAGCGGGTCGACCGCCTGCGGAAGACGGCGGAGGAAGCCGCGGCGGAAATAGACGCGCGCCTGCGCGTGCACGATTTCCGCGTGGTGGGCGGGCAGGCGCACACGAACCTGATCTTTGACGTCGCCGCGCCCTTTGACTGCAAGCTCGGCGACGCAGAGATCGCCGAACGGCTGCGCACCCTTATCCGCACCCGCGAACCGAACGCCGACACCGTCATCACCCTCGAACGGCAGAATGTGGAGTAACTTTTATAGAACACGGCAGGGAGCTTATGCTTGCTCCCTGCCGTGTTTTTTGTCTGTTTTTTCAAAAAAAGAGTTTTTGTTACAAGCGCTCCTCTCTCCTTTCCATAAAAATTTTTATCATCCTTTACTACAAGTCTTCTTTACAATAAGGTTGAGAGAACAAATAACTATCGTTAGGAAAGCTCAAAGAGAAAGAATTCACCAAATCCAAAAGAGGCTTTTCAATTTTGTCATATTGCTCTCTTTCAAAAACATCTGCGACCCTTTTTATGCAACGGCGTTGTTGGGGTAGATGTTTCATTACTTCGATCATTTGATCATTTTCAATAAATTTCAACTCTTCGTCGAGCAGCTCTTTACATTGCGTATCTATTTTTTCCGCCTCATAAACAATTTCATAGATTTGTGTCCATCGAAACCGCTCATCATCTTCTTTGCGCAAATCGTAAGAAGCTGCGCTCAGGTCGTGATGCAAAAATTCCTCAAACGTTTTCTGCGTTGAAGTGTCTTCATCTAATCTTGAATAAACAAAGGCTACTGTGTTTCGTAATTTTTCAAACGCTTTCAAATAACTTTTGAAGGAATAGTGAACTTGCCTCTTTTGATATGCTACATTTTCACGATAATGTATTGTTTCAAAAATCAGCGAAACAATGCCTGAGCTGACAAACCCGCTTCCTATCCCACCCCAAACCGCCTCTGTCTGCGGGTACATAAAACCAAATACGATGAACCCCACGCCGATGAGAATAATAAGAACAGCACCGACCATCAATAAAAGGTAAAATTTGCTTCCAATCTTTTTCATGCTTTTTTATAACCCCCATTGTTTTTTGAGTAAAAATTTTTTTCTTATTTGCATTGATATTACTCCTTTTAAGCATTATTTAAGGCGAAAACAGTAATATTTTGACGCGCGCCTGTTTTCGCTTGTTTCTGCTTATATTATACCATAAACCGCATGTTTTGTCTATATCCGCCAGTAGTCTGCCCCGCCTAATCAGTAGTCGGCCTTATTTTAAAGACAGCAAAAAGACAGACCTTTAAGATCTGTCTTTTTGCTCACAAATAGGTTACTGTAATAATGTTATTATTCTTCATATCCCCAATGGATCTCAGTGGGGCAGTCGACATTCCATGAATTACTCCAGTCTTTGGGTTTTTTACCTGCTTCGCAATAAATATTTCCGAGATTCGTGCAGCCTTGGAACGCATTTTTCCTGATTTCCGTTACGGTGTCAGGTACAATCACTTTCGTAATCAGCACCATATTCGCAAAAGCATAGTCTCCGATACTCGTCACGTCATCCCAAGGAACACCTCCGTAGGAGTTACAGAATAATTGATTATTGCAGAACAGTTTTGAAACGCATATTGACCAATGCTTCCGTAATCTTCTGCCGAATAAGGCAAATTAATGGTTTCAATAAAACTACAATTGTTAAACGCCGCCAAAGGAATATCGGTCTGCACCGTTATCGTTACAGTTTTTATTGTGATTGGAATGTAATAATAGTAAGAATTTAAATAATATCCGTGTCCATCGCTCCTCTTGCCGTTTGCACAACTATATTGCCATATCGTATTAGCATCTGGTGTCCCGCAATGTTCATTTATATATTCATATCTTGCAGTACCGCCCCAATGCCCACTGCCTATACATTTTGTTGTATACCCAAATACGTATCCAAACACTGCATCATAATTCTTTGCGGTCAAACTGTTTCCTACAAACGGCAATGTTATATCTTCAATCGAATTACAACCTTGGAATGTGCCTAAACCTATATTTGCTACCGTTTCAGGTACAACTACTTTCGTTACAAGCAATATATTTTGGAACGCATATTTTCCAATACTAGTTATTCCATTCGGTATAATAAGTTCATTTCCGTTATTGCTATTGAATTCAGAAAGCAAGTTGCATCCGCTGAACGCATAATCTCCGATACTTGCAATCTCGGTTCCTACAGACACTTTTTCAAGTAAAGCATTATTATAAAATACGTAATTACTCATTTTCTCCAAACCTTTTGGTAAGTTATACAATCCATCTTGTTCACTATTCAATCTTCTCAAATTCAAACAGTTCTGGAACGCATAACCGTCAATACCCGTTACCTCATTTGGAATATAAATGGTTTCAATAAAACTACAATTGTTAAACGCCGCCAAAGGAATATCGGTCTGCATCGTTATCGTTACAGTTTTTATTGTTATTGGAATGTAATAATAGTAGGAATTTAAATAATATCCGTAGCCATCGCTCCTCTTGCCGTTCGCACAACTATATTGCCATATCGTATTAGCATCAGGCGTCCCACAACGTTCATTTATGTATTCATATCTTGCAGCACCGCCCCAATGCCCACTGCCTATACATTTTGTTGTATACCCAAATATGTATCCAAACACTGCATCATAATTCTTTGCGGTCAAACTTTTTCCCACAAACGGCAGAGTAATTTTTTCCAACGCGTTGCAGCCTTGGAAAACGCCTCTTCCGATCTCCGTTACGGTGTCCGGAATAATAACTTCCGTGATCTGATCAAGCCCTTCAAAAGCGTAGGAACTAATCTCCTCTACACCGACAGAAATAAGCAGCTCTCCTGCATTTTCACTGTTTACCTTTGTGATTTGACCACATCCGCTGAAAGCATACTGTCCTATCCACAAAAGTGTTTCGGGGAAAACCACTTCTTCCACAAAAAGATTTTCCGCAAAAGCGTAATTACCGATCTTTGTAACGGTAATACCCCGAATAAACGCCGGAATGCGTACAGCATCAGACTTCCCGATATAAGCCTCAATACAAACTTCTTCCCCAACGCTGTATTCAAATTCGATCGGCTTCGTCTCTTCTTCCCACCAGGCATATACTATTCTGTTCGATGAAGGAACGGTAGTTTCCATAAGAGGGTTCGAAAGCGTTTCCTCCGTAAACCATCCTCCGAAAGTAAAGCCTTCCCTCTCCCCTTGCGGAGCAACAAATTCTGCTTGATATTTCAATTCGATCGGTTCGATCCGTTCTCCTCCGTTCAACACAAATGAGGTCGTATATTTTTTCCTCAAATAATAATATTTTACTATTGCTGACCCCTCTGCCGCAATAACAATGCTTTGGGAAGAAGGAGAAGTAAACCCTTCGATCTTTTTGACCGCAGGAGTTACGTTTGAATCGGAAACGCCGCTAAAATATTCCGTCTCGTTTAAAGTATATTCGTCATCGGTAATATTTTGTAAAAAATGCTGCACGGCATAGGGTGTGTCTATGTTCGGTTCCCACTTCGCTACGAAAGTTACATCGTTTGGAATTTGCCAAACGGTTTCCCCTGTTTGCTCTGTTCCGTTATAATACCAGCCCTCAAAATGATACCCTGTTTTTTGCGGCTCCGGCAACGCATAAAACGAGTCATATATCACTTCTGCTTTTTCGGTTGCACATGTCCCGCCGTTTGGATCAAAAAAGATCTGATATGTTTTCGGTTGCCAATGAGCAACAAATTTCCTGTCTCCGATCGATCCGCGTTCGATCGTCACTTCTTGTTCCGAAAAAGCAATATCGGTTCCTGTCCACCCCGTAAAAGCATACCCTGTTTTTTCAGGTGCTTTTAAAACCACTGTTTGCTCGATCGTATAATCCTTTCTGTTTTCCGAAGCATTCACCCCGCCCGCAAGGTCATATTCGATCCGATACGTTTTGGGTATCCATTTTGCTTGCAAGGTCACATCGTTCGCAATTTCCCAACTATCACCCGCAACGATCTTTTCTTCCTCATAATACCATGCTTCAAAGTCATATCCTTCACGCGTCGGTTCTGCCAAAGTATATTCTTCTTGATACGTTACTTTTTGCGAAAGCGAAGAAAGCTGCCCTCCCGCCACATCATATGTAATCGTATATTCATTCGCCACCCAAAATGCTATAACTATCTGGTCTTTGTCGATCGGCGCCGAAAAATCCATTACCCAGCCGTTAAACGTATATCCTGTTCGCTCAGGCACCCCCTCCGGTACAGAGGCGCAAGCACCCTCCTCTACCTCTTGTTCACAAAAAACTGTCGGGATATGCGAAATAAATGTAACGGTATACATCGGTCTGCGACGGATCAATAAAATATATTGCTCAATATCCCCTTCTTCGTCCGTCACCATAACGTAATATACATTATTCCCTTCTGACAATATGACCGTTTTGCTCGCTATTACTTCGTTGCCATAAACATCTGTTGACAGCGACCACTGGGAATTTTTATTTACTTTAACAATACCGCTTAACGAATACCGTATCTGTGCATTTGGTAAAGAAATATAATACACTTCTCCCAAAGATTCATCCTTGATCTCGGTAAAACCTTCAATTAAAACGTCTGTTCCCTGCAATTCATCCGCAGGTTCGTCTTTAACAGGAGGTTCCTTTTCTGGCGCAGAAACTTCTTGGGAACACGCGCAAAATACAGCAGCCAAACAAACTATAAACAAAACACTTATGATGAAAATAAAAGCTCTTTTTTTCATGATCGCCTCTCCTGCAAGTTTTTAACTACGCTTTCCTGTCTTTTTTATCAAAAGCAACTGCGCGCCGCGGAAATTTTCCGCGGCGCGGGGTTTGATTTTATATAAAATTCCTTATTTCCCCAAGATCTTTTTCTTCTGCTCGTCGAATTCTTCCTGTGAAAGCACGCCTGCGTCGAACAGGTCTTTGAGCTTTTTCAGCTCGTCGGCGGCGGAAGCCTGCTGCACGACCTGCACGGGCGCCGCCTGCGGCATGCGCGCTTCGCGCACTTTTGCGCGCACAAAATTCACGACCTGCAAAGCGACTTCGTTTTTCAGATAGGCGTCTGAAAAGGTAAAGCTATTCTCGTTATTGAAGTTATCCTTGGCGCGGCCGCTCGCCGTTTCAAACTGGATGTACCCCGCAACGACGGAGCCCGCCTCTTTGTACTGCACCCCGATGATATCCGAATAAAAGATCTCTTTGGTGCCGCCGAAGAAGTTCGACGTCATGAACGAGCGCAGGTTCTTGATGATCTGCAAAGACACGCGGTCGTTGTAGACGCGCAGGATCTTCGTCATGCCGCCGTTCAGTTCGTACACGGGCACCTCCTGCGCGGGCGCACCGGGTACGGGCGCAGCGGGTGCGCAGTACGGCGCATTCGGCGCGGCAGGCTGTGCGGGCGCTTTGGCTGCGGCG
>CASDPE010000013.1 GCA_949282395.1 uncultured Bacillota bacterium
AGATCGGCACCCCCGTCACCGAAAGCTATGTGGGCTTTGCCGTCAGCGTTGCGGGCGTGACCGCGCAGGACGCGGACGGGAAAACGCTCCCCGCCACCGTGACCGTCACCGACGCGGCGGGCAACGCGTATGCCGTAACGAACGGCACGTTCACCCCCGATAAGGCGGGCGTTTACACCGTTTCCTGCACCGCAGAGGACGGTTCGAAGATCGGGTACGCGTCCTACAAAGTGACCGTCGTCTACGATACCGAAGCCCCCGAACTGAAAGTGGACTTCGCGGATAAGACGGTGGACAGTGGCGAAAAGGTCATGCTGCCCGAAGCCTCGGTCACGGACAATGCGTACAGCGACGTCACCGTCACCGTAAAAGTGGCGTTCGGCACGAAGGTAGTCACCGTTTCGGGCGGCGCGTTCATCGCCTCGGAAGCGGGCGTGTACACGATCACGTGGACGGCAGAGGACGGCGCGGGCAATACGTCATCCGTTTCGGCGCAGGTCACCGTGATGCCCGCAGGCGCAAGCAACATCTGGCTGTACGTCGGCATTGCGGCGGGCGTGCTGGTCGCGGCTGCCATCGCGGTCGCCATAGCGGTGCCGCTGGCACGGCGCAAAAAGCGCAAAAAGGAACAGCAGAACGGGCAGCCGCCGTACGACGAGAACAACCAACCGCCGTATGACGCGAACAACCAGCCGCCGTATGACGCGGGCGATCAACCGCCGTACGGGCAGAACGGTCAAAATTAAAAAAGCAAACATCAAGGAGGTCAAAAAGGATGAAAAAGGTATTTAAAAAGATCGCCGCAGTCGCCCTCGCGGGGCTGCTCGGGGCAACGGGGCTTGCCGCTTTTGCGGGCTGCTCCGATCCGTATGCAAACATGACGACCATTTCGATCCACTACTACAAGGGCGGGCTGGGCGACGACTGGATCAACGAGAGCATCTCGGATTTTGAAGAGATGTTCAAAGACGTCTCCTTTGAGCCCGGCAAAACGGGCGTGCACATTTCGCTGACGTCGGATAAGCTGTTCGACGGGTTCATCGAAAAGCTGAGCCAGGGCAACGAAAAGGCGGACATCCTGTACACGGCAGAGGGCAACGACATCGTCGACCTGCTGAACGCGGACGGCGTTGCGTATGATACGACCGAGATCGCGACCGAAAAGGTGTACGACGCAAACGGCGAAGTCACCCTGAACGCCACGGGCGACGGGTTCGTCGTGCAGGAGAACGGCTCTTCGATGTACGACCGCATGCATTCGTACCACAGGGATGTGTACAACCTTGCGGATACGGAGTGGGCGACCAACGACAGCGAAGTCAGCTTCACGCTGCTGCCCTATGAAGATACGCTCGCGGGCATCATCATCGATTATGACCTGTACGTGGAGTTGTATACCAAAGCGCACAACGCGGGGAAGATCGGCACGATGACCGGCTACAAATACGAGGGCGACGAGGTCGCGATGCCCGGCACGTGGGATGAGTTCTTTGATTTTATGGTGTGGCTCCGCGACGAGCAGGATCACAACGCGGGCGGGTATTCCGGCTTCATTTTCGGCGTGGACTATTACACCGCCGCCATTGAAAACGCGATCATCGCCGATGTTGACGGCACCGACGAGGGCGTGGAAGATCCCAACGAATATTCGGGCTTCCGCATGTACGATACCTTCACCGGGAAGTATGACTTCGACGGCGACGGCACAAAAGAGACGACCATCACCAACGAGAACCACGAACTGCTCACCCAGACGCGCGGCTATGAAAAGGCGGTCGAAGTGGCGCTGCGCCTGTTTGAATCGGGCGGGGCGGGCAAAGAGCATTATGACAACCAGATCATAGGCAGCAGCACCACGTACAGCACCGCGCAGGCGAACTTTGTCATGAGCAAAACGTCCAACACCAACCCGCGCATCCTCGCCATCTTAGAGGGCGACTGGTTTGAAAACGAAGCCCGCGCAACCTTCAATTCGATGGGCGCCGCCAACGAAGAAAACGCGTACGGCAAGCGCCGCTTCCGCATCATGCCCATCCCGCATGCGACGGATGAAGCGGTGGAAAAAGGCAAAACGTACAAAGTGGGCGGCTTCTCGGGCGGCTATCCGCTCGTCGTCAACGCGAAAACGGTTTCGGGCAACGCCGCCAAGGAAAAGCTCGTCAAGCTCTGGCTGCAGTTCACCCACAGCGACAGCCAGCTGAACGTGTTCACCAAATGGTCGGGTTCGGTGCGCCCGTACAACTATGACATCACCGAAGCTACCAAGAACGAGATGACGCCCTTCGCGCAGAGCGTTCTCGAATTGCAGATGGAGGACAGGAAGGCAGACGGGAAGATCGAGATCGTCCGCCGCAACAACATCGCAAAGAGCAATACGGTGCGCAACACAGCTTCGCCCGTGAACTTCTCTACGAAGATCGCCGAGGGAACTTTCAACAACGCCGCCGTGATCCCGAACATGCAGGCCATGCGCAAAGCGAAAATATCCTGGACGGGCGAAACGCAGATCGCCGAGATGCTGGAAAAGTATATGCAAGGCATGCTCGACGCGCGCACGGCCGAGTAAAGGAGAGCGATCATGGAACAGTTTGCCGAAGAGGTGAAGGCAGTTCCCGCCGCCGAAACGGGCGGCGGGGAGGAGCCTTCCGCCCCGCGTAAAAAGAAAAGGATGCTTGCGACCACCAAAAAGGCGCACATCTTCTGTATCTGCGTGCTGGCGTTCATGCTCGTGCAGTGGTGTATCTTTTTCGTGTACGGGAACATGAACTCCATCCTGCTCGCATTCCAGCACTACGATCCCGATACGGATTCACAGATCTTTTATCCCGCCAAGGATATGTTTGCCAACTTCGGCAGCTTTCTGAGCCAGCTGTTTTCGTCCGAACGGCCGCTGGGCAGGTACTTCCTCAACGGGATGGTGTATCACCTTACAGGGCTCGTATGCCTGCCGATCAGCCTGATCTTCGCCTTCATCATCTACAAAAAGATGCCCGCGGCGGGGTTCATGAAGGTCGTCCTGTTCGTGCCGTCCATCATTTCCGCAATGGTCATCGCGCTGCTGTTCAAAACGTTCGTCACGCAGGGGCTGCAAGGGTTTTGGACGAACGTGCTGGGCAAGCCGTACAGCGAGTTCACTTCTCCGCTGGCGGATGATGACAGCGTGTTCCTCACGCTCATCCTGTACCAGTTCTTTTTCGGGCTGCCCGGGTCGCTGCTCATCAACATCGGCTCCATGAGCCGCACGCCCGAAGAGCTGGTGGAGTACGGCAGGCTGGAAGGGTTTTCGTACTTTCAGGAGTTCGTGCACCTCACGCTGCCGCTGATGTTCCCCGTTCTGCAGATCTACTGCCTCGGCATGTTCACGGGCTTTTTTACGGCGCAGGGCCCGCTGTACGCCATCTACGGCGACGGGCAAAGCGGTACATACCTGCCGGAGAGCGCCGTCTCGTTCGGGTACTATATGATGGTGTCGGTCATTTCGGATAAATCCATCAGCGGCATGGCTGCCGACTATATGTACGGCTTAACGTCGGCGGCGAACCTGCTCATCGGGTTGGTGTCCATCCCCATCGTATACGGCACGAAGATGCTGTTTGACCGCTTCGACCCCGAAGCGGACTTTTAAGGAGGGGAACGATGGAAGAAATTTTGCAGACGCTGCCCCCGCAGGAAGAGCAGCCCGCCGCTCCCGCCAAAAAGCGGAAGAGCGGCAAAGAGGTCGGGCGCAAGATCCTGCGCGGCATCTTTCCCGCTGTCGCGTGGACGCTTGTCGCGCTGTGGTGCCTCGTCTTTCTGCTGCTCATCTTCTGGGCGTTTATCAACAGTCTGAAGTCCTATATCAACTTTTACGAGGATCCGCTCTTTTTCCCGAAGAGCGGCGCCGGGTACGGCTGGAATTTTTCCAACTACGAAATGGCGTTTTCCGCGTTGAAGATCCTGCGCGAGGGCGAGTACATCACCGCTCCGCGGATGCTGCTCAACAGCTTGCTGTACGCGGGCGGGTCGGGCTTCGTGTCCATCGTCACGGCGTGCCTTGCAAGCTACATTCTGGCAAAGTATAGCTACCTCAAATGGGTGCGCGGGCTGTGGGCGATCGTGCTGGTCACCAACTACCTGCCCATCAGCAGCTCGCTCGCTGCGAACATCAAGCTGCTTTCCGACCTCGGTATGTACGATTCGCTGCTCGGCGTCATCTTCTGGCAGAGCGGCGCGTTCGGGTATATGTTCCTCATCTATTACGCCACATGGAAAAGCGTTTCATGGAACTATGCCGAAGCCGCGTTCATTGACGGCGCGGGGCACTTCCGCACCATGCTGCTCATCATGTGGCCGATGACGCGCACCATCTTCGCCGTGCTGTTCATCCAGCAGTTCATCACGCTCTGGAACGACTACATGACGCCGATCATCTACCTGCCGAGCTACCCGAACCTGTCTTACGGCGCGTACCAATTCCAATTCTCGGTCGCAGACGTCAATATCGCAACGCCGCCGATCCAGATAGCGGGGCTTCTGATGCTCGCGGTGCCCGTGTTCGTCCTGTTCATGGTGTTCCGCAACAAACTTATGGGTTCGCTCACGCTGGGCGGGCTGAAAGGCTGATAGGAGAAATTCGATGACAAAATTCAAAAAGATCATCCTGCCGCTGCTTCTGGGCGGCGCACTGCTGGCGGGCAGCCTCGGCTTTGTGCTGAGCGCCGCCGCCGGGGAGGACGCCGCGTCCCCCGCAGAGCTCTGGTCGCTGCCCGCAGGCGTAACGGCGCAGGCGGATGTTTCCGTGCCGGACTACATGCTCTACGGCAAGGCGCTTGACGCGCAGGGCAACCTCACGGAATACACTTCGTCCTCTTCCGACCTCGGGCTGGAAGACTGGCAAAAGAACGGCATCAAGATCACGGCGGATTCGGCAAACCGCTGGGTGGAGTACAAACACGCCGTAGACATCTCTTCGTTCACCGCAGACGACGTTCTGTTCGCGTTCACGCCGCTGGCTACGGCGCGCGGCAATGCGGACTTCAACGAGTTCAACGTCAAGATCACCGACGCGGAGGACGAAAGCAACTACCTGCTCATCAAGATCAAGCCTTCGCAGTGGTTCCCCGCCACCTTTACGGCGGAAACGGCGGAAGCAGGCCCGTACGGCTATCAGTACGGCGACTACCGCGCCGCGTACGAGGGCGGGCTCGGCTCGTTCAACGACAAGTACCACGTCGGCTTCGACGGCACGACGAACGAATCGGCGCTCGTGGCGGATAAGTTCGATAAGACGGAGGCGCGCCACCGCTCCATCATCCTGCACTATGACTTTGAAGACAAAGCCGTCTGGGTCACGGGGCAGCAGGGCATCCGCTACTGCATCATGGATATGGATTGGAGCGAATCGGTCGGCTACGGCAAGGAGTGGAAGGGCTTTTCCAGCGGCAAGGTCTACCTTTCGTTCTGCTCCAAACAGCACCGCTCCGGCTCGCCGAGCTATATGGTGCTCAACGCCTTCAACACCCCGATGAACGGGGCAGAGGTAGACGATACCGCCGCGCCCGTGTTCTCCTTCGGGGAGGAAGTGAACGGCAGCAGCGCGCCCTCTGCGGTCGTGGGCAGGGAGTATACGCTGCCCGCGTATGAGTGCATCGACGCCGTCGACGGGGAAACTGCGGTCACGCTGACCGTCACCGACCCGAGCGGGGATACGGTGAGCGGCGTCACAGACGCGTTTACGCCGCAGGAAGAGGGGCGCTATACCCTTGCGTACATCACTGAGGACGCCGCCGGGAACGATGCGAAGCAGACGCTGTACTTCGCCGCACAGAAAACGGCGCCCGCCGTCACCGTATCCGCCGCGGCGGATACGACGGATGTGACCGTCGGCGAACAGGTGCGCCTGCCCGAAGCCGTGTACACGGCGGCAGAGGGCGCGTATGTGGCGGAAACGGCTGTGCGCGTCCTGCGCGCGGGCTATCCGAACGAAACGGTCGAGATCGAGGACGGCATATTCGTTCCGCTGTTTGCGGGCGAATACCGCGCCGTCTACACCGCAACGGACTGGCTCGGGTTGCAGCACACGCAGGAGATCGTATACACCGTCACCGCGCCGCAGGGCGTTGTGTCGCACGGCGGTTTGCAGCAGCTGCGCCGCCTGTTTGACGGGGTGAAGACCGCTTTGCCCGAGCTGTACGCCTATGACTATACGGGCACGCCCGGCGCGGGCATCGCGCAGGACGCCGTGGTCACCCTTTCGGGCAACGGGCAGCAGGAGGTGCTCGCCGCGGGCAGCGTGTTTACCCCGAGCATCGAAAAGTTCGGCACGGAGCTGACCGTCACCTACACGGTCGGCGCGGTCAAGGCGGCGGAATACACCGTTGAGATCCGTGAAAAGCCGGACGTGACCGCCGCCGATTACGTGAACGACGGTTCGTACCAGCTGGACGACTACATCGTGTTCGGCGACGGCGTCAGCGTGGATTACAACGAAGGCGACGCGGAGATCAAGTACTACCACATCCGCACCGATGAAAACGTTACGGGCGACCGCACGTTCGGGTTCGCCAACCCGCTGCGGGCGGACGGTTTTTCGATCACCTTCGCCGTTCCCGCAAACATGCGGAACTTCTCTTCGCTCACCCTTTCGCTGCGCGATTCCTATGATTCTGCCGTCGGGTTCGATTTGGAGCTGGACGCGATCCTGACCTCCAACAACCCCACCTTCAAGGAAAAGAACACCTTCGTCACCACAAACGGCGGAACGAAGTACGCCATGACGGGGACGTTCAACTACTATCAGGACAACAAAGAGATCAGCAGCTCGCTGACCCTCGTCTACCGCGACGGCTGCATCTATGACGTCAACGGCAACGAAGTGTGCAAGATCACGCAGAACTTCGACGGCAGGGCGTGGAACGGCTTCCCTTCGGGCAAGGCGTACTTCGACGTCACGTTTGAAGACGTCGGCTCGCTCGACGCCGCAACATACGGCAGCCGCGCCGCGATCGCCCTCACCTCGCTGTGCGGGCAGGCGTTCTACGTCACCTACTCCGAAGAGGAGGACGACAACGGCGGCGTGCAGTATAAGCTGATGAACTTCTATGACCTTTCCAACCCGCAGATCGTTCTGGAAGGCGAACTGCCGACGGACATCCGCCTCGGGCAGAAGGTCTCCGTTCCCGCCGTGTCCGCGTACGACGCGCTTTCGCCGTACGTGGAGCTCACCGTCACCGTACAGGCGCCGGACGGCAGCGCGGTCTACTCCAATGCGGCGATGCAGGATGGGATGAGCTTTACCGTCGACCAGTACGGCTTGTATTACATCCGCTATACCGCGACGGACGCCACGGGCAACTATCTGACGACGACGTATACGCTCGGCGCGTCCGATACGACGGCGCCCACGATCGCCCTGTCTTCCTACGATGCCTTGCAGGGGAGCGTAGGCGGCAGCGTCACCATCCCCACGGCAGTCGTGCAGGACGACCGCGACGAAGCGCCGCGCCTGTTCGTCTATGTCATTCAGCCGGACGCTTCTTCCATGCAGCTCGGCGAAGCCACGGCGGAGCATAAGATCACGAGCTTTACCCCAACGATGGCGGGCAGGCATACGGTCGTCTATTATGCGATCGATTCCGACTACAACGCGACGGTCGTAACGGTCACCGTGAACGTGAAATGAGGTGAAACATGAAAAAGACGGTTAAACTTATTTTGGCGCTCCTGCTTTCCGCCTGCTTCTGCCTTTCCGCCGCTGCCTGCGGCCCGCAGGGCGGCGGAGACGAGGGCAAAGCCGATGCGATCGCGGATACTTCGATCGTGCTCGCCGAAAACGCGGCGACCGATTACAGCATCGTCATCGCAAACGACGCGGAAGCGAGCGAAGAATACGCCGCCGACCTTCTGGCGGAGCAGTTTGAAGCGGCTACGGGCGCCGTCATCGCCGTCGTGCGCGACGGCGGCGCCGCGCTGGACGAGGGGAAAAAGCTCCTCTCCGTCGGGCATACCTCCGTATGGAAGAGCAGCGGGCTGACGCTGGGCAAAGACGAGCTGAACGAGGACGGGTTCAAGATCCGCCGCTTCGGCAACACAGTCGTGATGGGCGGCTACAACGGGCGCGGCACCATCTATTCCGTGCAGGAATTTTTGAAGCAGCAGTTCGGCTATGAAGTGTATTCGTCCGACGAAGTGTACATCGAAAGCGTGCAAAAGAGCATGCTCAAAGACTTCAACATGACCGAGGCGCCCGCCTTCCGCGAGCGCGCGTTTGACGGGCAGGCAGCCTACAATGCGGAATACGCCACGTCGCTGCGCCTCAACGCGAGCACGTCCGCGGCGGAGTTCGACTACGGCAATTCGCGCGACTGGATCCTCGGCGCGCACTCGTATTACCAGATCATTCCCAGAACGAACGATCCGACCTACGGGCTGCCCAACTACAACGACAAGGATGGCGATCCGGACAATTATCACCCCGAATGGTTCGCCTCGGGGCAGCTGTGCCTGACCGATCTGCTGCTGAAAGAGACGTTTATCGAGAACCTGAAAACGATCATCAAGCAGACGCCGTACGGCAAGATCGTCTCCCTCGGCGAAAACGACGGCACGGGCTACTGCTCGGGCACCGAAAACTGCACCTGCGCGTCGGAGCGCTCGCAGTACGGGTTGAGCGGCTACATCGTCCGCTTTATGAACGACGTCGTGGAAGAGGTGGAAAAGGATCCCGAGATCGCCGCGCGCGAGCTTGTGTACTGCATGTTCGCCTATACGGCGAGCAGCAGCATCATCCCGCCCGTCGATCAGGATACGGGCGAGATCGTGGACGAGAGCTGCCGCCCCTGCGACAAGCTGTATGTGCGCATCACGCCGCTCAACCCGACCTGCTATAAGCACGCATGGACGGATACGAGCTGCGCGTACAACCAGCCCATCCTGGAATATTTCAGGGGCTGGAAGAGCATTACGGACAACATCGCCGTCTGGGACTACAACACGAATTACAGCGCGTATTACTTCTTCTATGACAACTTCGATTCCTTGCAGGAAAACTACCGTTTTTACAGGGACGAGATCGGCGTCGTTTACCTCAACAGGGAAAACACGACGGGTTCGGAGCTGCGCTCCCTCACAGACCTCGATACCTACCTCAACGCAAAGCTGATGTGGGACCCCGATGAGAACGTAGGGGAACTGATGGCGGACTTCATGGAGCACTTCTACAAGGAAGGCGCCCCGTACATGCAGCAGTACATCGACCTGATGCGCGCGAACGTCAACATGATGGGGCAGACGCGCACGGAAGGGTACCACCTGCTCTGCTACCAGGATCCGGGCGACATTGTGCAGTATTGGCCGAAGCGCATTCTGGAACAGGCGCTCGGGCTTTTGGAACAGGCGCAGGAGGCGTATCTGCCGCTGCGGGAGGAAGACCCCGTCCTCTACGAAACGCTGTACAACCGCGTTTTGAAGGAGAGCGTGTGCGTCCGTTACATGATCCTTTCCAACTTCCAGACCTATTATCCGGGGAATACGGAGCTGATGTACGAAATGCTCGATCAGTTTGAAGCAGACGCGATGACGGTGCAGGGCACCTGCTACCGCGAAGGAAGCAGCACGAGCGACTTCATCGATTCGCTCCGCGCATAAAAAAGCACAGGAGGCCTGCTTTGACGTACTATCTTGCCTGCCGCCCCGATGAATTCTGGTGGGGCGGAGCGGTCGCACACGGGATGGATATGCCCCTCGGCGATACAAGCGACTATGAACTGAACGGAACGATCAACCGCACAGACAATCAGTACAATGCGCTGTTTGTGAGCAGCTGCGGGCGGTACATCTATGCCGAAAACGGCTGCATCTTCCGCATGGAAGCGGGCGGGCAGATCACCCTTTCCGAAGTGAAAGGGGAGGTGGATATTTCGGAGGGGCACGGTACGCTGAAAGGCGCGTACCGCGCCGCCGCCGCGCGGCACTTTGCGGCGGGCAGGGCGGTGCCCGAAGAGATGATCCTTGCGCCCCAATACAGCACGTGGGTGGAAATGCTCCGCCACGTCTGCGCGGAAAAGCTCGGGGCGTATGCCGAAGGCATCGTGCAGGGCGGCATGGCGCCGGGCATCCTGATCGTGGACGACGGCTGGATGCGCGACTACGGCGACTGGCGCTTTGACGCGGAAAAGTTCCCCGACCCTGCGCACACGCTGGCGCGGCTGCGCGGGCTAGGGTTCAAAACGGTGCTCTGGGTGTGCCCGTTCGTCAACACGACCGTGCCCGATTTTGCGAAACTTGCCGAAAGCGGCGCGCTGGTGCGCGAGCGCACGGGCGGGATCGCCATGCGCCGCTGGTGGAACGGGACGAGCGCCTTGCTTGACATGAGCTCGCCCGCCGCGGCAGAGTGGCTCGGCGCGCAGCTTGACGCGCTGCGCGCGCTGGGGGCGGACGGCTTCAAGTTCGACGCGGGCGACGCAAGCTATTACGATTCGGACGATCTCACCTTCGGGCAGGTGACGCCCAACATGCAGAGCAAGCTGTGGGCGCAGTTCGCCGCCCGCTACGAATACGCCGAACTGCGCGCCTGCGTCGGGCTGGGCGGCGTGCCGATCATGCAGCGGCTGGCGGATAAAAACAGCTGCTGGGAGGGGAGAAAGGGCATCCTTGCGCTCATCCCCAATATGTTGCAGGCGGGGCTTGCCGGGTACCCGTACTGCTGCCCCGATATGGTGGGCGGCGGGCAGGAGGCGGACTTCGCCGACGGCAGGGTGCATGACGAAGAATTGATGGTGCGCTCCTGCCAGTGCTCCGCGCTCATGACGAGCATCCAGTTTTCGTACGCCGTGTGGCAAAGGAGCGGAAAGCGCGCGCAGGACATCGTGCGCGCGTGCGTGCGCCTGCGCGGCGAATACAAGGAATACCTGCGTTCCCTTTTGAAGCAGTGCGAAAAGACGCACGACCCGCTGATGCGGGGGATGGAATACGAATTCCCGCACCAGGGTTTGGCGCGGGTATCCGACCAGTTCATGCTCGGGGAACGGCTCCTCGTCGCTCCCGTGCTGTACAAAGGGATGGAGCGGCGCGGCGTTGCGCTGCCTGCGGGCTGCCGCTGGAAGTACATCCCCACGGGCGCGGTGTACGACGGCGGGCAGACGGTGCAGGTCGAAGCGCCGCTGGACGTGCTGCCGTATTTTGAACGGCTCGGTTGAGGGAAAGGCATATGCAGTACGAGATCAGCTTCTGGAACTATCAGCCTGTCGGGTTTAAAGACGAAAAGGAGGCGGTCGCCGAATGGAAGGACGCGGGGATCACCCTGCCCATGACGTTCGAGTTTGACCCTTCCCGCCACGATAAAGCGCGGCTTTTGCGCCTGTTGGACGAATGCGGCAGGGCAGGCATGCGCGCCATCGTCTGCGACGCGCGCACGCGCTACCACCGCCTGCGCGAAGCGGGGGAAGAGCGCTTCCGTGCAGACGTAGCCGCCGCCGTCGCCGATTTCGGTTCGCACCCCGCCGTGTTCGGCTTTCATGTGGGTGACGAGCCGGATAAACAGAATTGGGAATACGCCGTCACCGCCTACCGCATCGTGCGCGAGGCGGCGCCGCAGCTTACGCCCTTCCTCAACATGTTCCCGTATTGGGAGGACGGGTTTGACAGGACGGTCGGGCCGAAGTCGCCCGAAGAATACACCGAACTTTTGGTGGATTTCATCCGCCGCAGCGGGGCGACGCTGCTCTCGTTTGACAGTTACGGGCAGTGCGCCTATTTTGACAGAGAGTATTATCAGGACTGCCACATCCTGAATTTCAGGATCTTCGGCGAAGCGGCACGGCGGACGGGCGTGCGCCTGTTCGTTTCGCTGCTTTCGGTGGGGCATTGGTCGTACCGCGTGCCCACGCAGGACGACATCCGCTGGCAGCTCTATACGGCGATCGCGCACGGGGCGACGGGCATCCACTGGTTCTCGTTCTACCAGGCGACGCTGGACGGCAACTACCGCGAAAACCCCGTCGACCTGTTCGGGAAGCGCACGCGCACCTTTGACGCCGTTTCGTACGAAGACCGCGTGTTCCTCCGCTATTTTGCGGAAACGCTTTCGCAGTGCACATGGAAGTGGGTGCGCTATTTCAGCAGCGCGCAGGGCGGGTTCCCGCTCTTTGCCGAAGACGACACGCTTTTGTCCGTCGAAGTCATCGTGCACGAAGCGCCCGTTGCGATCACGCGCTGGGAAGATAAGGACGGCGACCCCGTATTTACGTTTGTGAACATGCACAGGGAATACCCCACCAAACTGCGGCTGACGTTCGGCGGCAAACTTGCGCCGCGCGGCTGCGACGTGTGGATCGTTCCCGGGCAGATGGTCTATATCGACAAGGAGCGGATGATCTGACGATGCAAAAATTCCGTCATGCAAAATGCTACAAAAAGGGCTACCCGCGTCCGCAGTTCGTGCGCGGGGAGTGGGAAGACCTGAACGGCGAATGGGCGTTCGCGTTCGGCGAGGAGGTGAGCGAGCGCGTGGCGCTCGCGGGCAGCCTTCCGCGCAGGATCGAAGTGCCCTTCACCTACGAGACGAAAAAGAGCGGTATCGGCGACGAGACCCCGCACGAAACGGTGTGGTACGCGCGCAAGCTCGCAAAGCGCGCGGGCTGCCGCAACATCCTCAACGTGGACGGCGCGGACTACCTTGCCACGGTGTACGTGAACGGCAAAAAGGCGGGCAGCCACGAGGGCGCGTACGCGCGCTTTTCGCTGGACGTTACAGACCTTCTGCACGCGGGGGAGAATTTGCTCGTCATCCGCTGCGACGACGCGCTCACGCCTTTGCAGGTGCGCGGCAAACAGCGCTGGGCGAGGCACAACCACGGCTGCCACTATACGCAGATGACGGGGCTTTGGAAGAGCGTGTGGATGGAGTACGCAAACGAGGTGCGCCTTGCCTCCCTCCGCATGACGTCGTACCCCAACGACGGGGAACTCGAACTCGTCTTTTCCGTCACAAAGCCCGCAAAGGACGTGACGGTGGAGTATCGGGTGGAATTTGAGGGCGAACAGGTGTGCGCGGGCAGCGTCACGGTGGACGCGAGCGAGCAGAAGGTGCGCGTGCGCGCAGCTTCCGAGCACGCCGTGGAGCAGGTGAGCATCTCCTACATCGACTGGGTCACTTTGTACGACATCACGTTCACGGTGCGAAAAAACGGGAAGGTCACGGACGAAGTCGGCTCGTACTTTGCCATGACCGACTTTTCGGTGCGCGGCGGGCAGTTTACGCACTGCATGATCCCGAAGTACCTCAAAATGGTGCTGGACCAGGGCTGGTGGCGGGAATCGGGCTTCACCCCGCCCGACGAAGAGGCGATCGTAAAGGACATCGAACTCACCAAGGCGATGGGCTTCAACGCGGTGCGCAAGCACGAAAAGACCGAGGACGAGCGCTACCTCTATTATGCGGACGTGATGGGGCTGGGCGTGTGGTGCGAGATGCCCTCCGCCTACTTCCTCACCGAAGCGAATATGGAAAAAGTTGCGGCGCAGTGGACGGAGATCGTGCGGCAGAACTACAACCACCCGAGCGTCATCGCGTGGGTGTGCTGCAACGAAAGCTGGGGCGTGCGCGCGCTCGCGGAGGACGAACGCACGCAGAACTTCGTCTCCGCGCTCTATTGGCAGACGAAGGCGTACGATCCGCGCCGCCCCGTCATCGGCAACGACGGCTGGGCGCACACGTTCACCGACCTTCTCACCGTGCACCAATACACGCAGGACGGCGACAAGCTGTATTCGATGTATGCGGACATTGAAAAGATCGCCGAAGGCGACGCGCGCATAGGCACGCAGTTTGCAATGGCGAAGGGATGGGAGTACGCGGGGCAGCCCGCCGTCCTCTCCGAGTTCGGCGGCACGGCGTTCCGTGCGGACGAGAAGGGCGAAGCATGGGGGTACGGCAGCGCCGCAAAGGACGAGGCGGAATACCTCGCGCGGCTGCGCTCGCTGTTCACGGCGGCAAAAAAGATGCCGCTTGTCGGGTACTGCTATACCCAGCTTTGCGACGTGCAGCAGGAAGTGAACGGGCTGTTGAAGGAAGACCGCACGCCCAAAGTGCCTTTGGAAGAGATCCGCAAGATCAACGAGGAAGAGATATGAAAGGACGGGTGACCATCCCCACGGACGAAAGTTTTGTGGAGGGGACAAAGGAGATCGCAAAACTTTGGGGCGCGGACGCCGTGCGCGACTGCGACGGCACCAAGCTGCCCGCCAACGCGGGCGGGATCGCGGGCAAGGTGTATGAAACGTACTTCGTCACCCGCGGCGACGTGGCGTGGGCGAAGGCGCACCCCGAAGAATTGCAGCACTTCTTTTTGCTGAGCGAAAGAAAGACGGCGACGGGCGAAACGCTGAAAATATTCCCCGCCGAAGGATACTTTGCCGAGCAGGTCAAACCCGACTTTTCGGCGGACGCGCTGCGCTATTGGCAGGTCATCGACCGCACCACGGGCAAGGAACATACGGATTGGCGGGCGGATGCAAAAGCGGGCTGCGTCGTCATCGGGCACGCGCAGCCGTGGCACGAGTACACCGTCGCCTTCCTCGCGCACAACGTGTGGGATTCCACGCAGATGTACAACTACATCACAAACGGCTGGAACACCGATAAACACAGCCCGTATGACCCGCGCTATCCGCTCACGGCGGCGCACATCAAAGAGGTCTTGGAGCAGTGGCTGAAAACGCACCCGAACGTCACCGTCGTGCGCTTTACGACCTTTTTGTACCACTTCTTCCTCGTGTTCAACGAGGAAGGGAAGGAGAAGATCGTAGACTGGTTCGGCTACAACGCCTCCGTCAGCCCGCGCGCGCTGGATGACTTTGAAACAGAATACGGCTACCGCCTCACCGCGGAGGACTTTGTGGACGAGGGGTACTACAACTCTCCGCACCGCGTGCCGAGCAAACATTTCCGCGATTATATGGACTTCACCATGCGCTATGTGGCAAAAACGGTGAAGGAGCTTGTTTCGCTCGTGCATGCCTACGGCAAAGAGGCGATGATGTTTTTGGGCGATTCGTGGATCGGCACCGAGCCGTACGGCAAGTATTTTGCGGGCATCGGGCTGGACGCGGTCGTGGGCAGCGTCGGCGGCGGCGTGACCGTGCGCATGCTCTCGGACATGACGGGCATCAAATACGTGGAAGGGCGGATGCTGCCGTACTTCTTCCCCGATACCTTTTTTGAGGGGAACGAAGAGGGCGCGGTCGCCGAACTCAACAAAAACTGGATGACGGCGCGGCGCGCGATGATGCGCGCGCCCTTGGAGCGCATCGGCTTCGGCGGGTATTTGTCACTCGCGGCAAAGTTTCCCAAGTTCGTTGCACGGGCGGGCGAGGTGTGCGAAGAGTTCCGCCGCATCTACGCGGGCGTAAAGGGCAAGCGGCCGTTCTGCGCCGTAAAGGTCGCCGTGCTCAACTGCTGGGGCAAGCTTAGGAGCTGGCAGTGCTTCATGACGGCGCACGAGCTGTGGTACCAGCAGGCGTATTCCTACCAAGGCATTATGGAAGCGCTCTCGGGCCTGCCCGTCGAGGTGTCGTTCATCGATTTCGGCGACGTAAAGGCGGGCGCGCTGGATAAGGTCGACGTTCTTCTCAACGCGGGCGACGCATACACGGCGTGGTCGGGCGGGGAGAATTGGCAGGACGCAGAAGTGCAGGAGAAGGTGCGCGCCTTCGTCGCCCGCGGCGGCGGGTTCATCGGCGTGGGCGAGCCGACGGCGTATGCGAAGAACGGCAGGTTCTTCCAACTCGCCGACGTTTTGGGCGTGGACGAGGAGAAGGGGCTTTCGCTCAACACCGATAAGTACAACATCACGGCGGAGGAGGGGCACTTCATCTTTGCGGATACGCCCGCGCCCGACTTCGGCGAGGACAAGAAGAACATCTATGCGCTCAGCGGCGCGAAGGTTCTGAACATCGCCTTTTCCGAACGCTTTAAGCGCAATGTGAACGTGGGCGAAGTGAAGGCAGCCGTAAACGAATACGGCAAGGGCAGGAGCTTTTACATCACGGGCTTGCCGTACTCCTTTGCAAACGCGCGCCTTTTGTACCGCGCCCTTTTGTGGACGGCGCGGAAAGAGGAGTACGCACACAAAATTTTCAGCACGAACGTCGCCGTGGACTGCCACTTCTACGCGGCGGACGGCGAATACGCGCTCGTGAACAACACGTTTGAAGAACAAAAAACGACCTTTTTCGACGCTTCAGGGGCGGCGCGTGAAGTGACCCTCGCGCCCATGCAGATCGTGTGGCAGAAGGCGTAGCGGCATGGCGCGCGGCAGGGAGCCGCACGCCCCCGCCGCGCAAAAGCCCCCGCGCTCCGCGCAGGGCAATAAAAAAACGCGCGGCTCTATGCCGCGCGCGTGCAAAGGGATTCAGTATTTTGCGGGGGGGGGTAATTTATGCAACTTTTTCAAGTGCTCTTTCGGCGAAATGCCGTTGTAGCGTTTGAACACCTTTGAAAAGTACAGCGCGTCTGAAAACCCGACGGAATAGGCGATCTCGCTGACGGAGGTAATGCCGCTTTCCATGAGCGCGTAGCTCATCGCCATGCGCTTTTGCGTCAGGTATTCGCGGAAGGGCAAGCCCATCTCTTCATGGAAGGTATGCGAAAGGTAATTTTCATGGATGTGGATGGCGTCGGCGATCTCCTTGATGGTAAGTTCGGGGTCGTTGTAGCGGCGGTTGATGTATTCGAGCGTCTGTTCTACATACTCTTTGCGCTTGCCCGTCGCCTGTTTCGGCGCCTTGTTCCTGTTCACGGTAAGGTACAAAAGCTGGTAGATCTTTAAAAAATTCGCCGTAAAAACGCTGTCAATGATCTCTTTGAGCGGCTCTTCGATGCAAAAGTTCGCAAAAAACGCTTTGCGCAGCTCCCTGCGGTACTCCTTCGGCACGGCAACGGTGTGGCTGCTTTCGGTAAAGCCCATTTCGGCAAAGTACGTTTTGCACTTCTGCCCGCTCACCGATACCCAATAAAACGTTGCGGGATCCTGCGGGTTGGTCTTGTACTCCGCGTCCACATCCGGGCGCAGCAAAAAGCATTGGTGCTTTTTAACGGGGATGCGCTTGCCCGCCGCAAACAGCGTAAGGCTGCCGCCGATCACATAGTGCAGGCGGAACAGCGGGTAGTCTTTTGCCAGGATGCGCGCTTTGTCCGGGCGGGTGTTTTCAAACCCGTAGTGTTCAACGTTGATGTCCGTATTTGCGGAAAATTTGCCCGTCACCGTAAGCGAATCTGTGGCTTTTTCAAATTCGGTCATTTCCATAGGCGGTACGCGTTCGTAAAAAAACAGATTTTTGCTGCCTCTATTATAGTAAAACGCCGCCGTTTTGTCAAGAACGGCGTGCAGGTTTTCCCCGCAGGGCGGGGGCAAAAAAACGGTCAAACGGCATGCAGCCCGCAGCCTTTTTCGGCGCAGACGGGCATGCCTGTTCGATAAATTCATATTTGTTAGGAGGGTAAAAGATGAACACTTTTGCAAGCGTGAAGAAGAAGCTCATCGTGCTCGTTCTGGCTGCGGCTATGGCTGTATCCGTGCTGGCGGGCGGTTTGTTCTTCATCGATGCAAGCGCGGCAACGGATCCCGCTGCCCCTGCCGACCTGTTTACGGCTTCGGAAGGGGTGAACGATCTTCCTAAGTCGCGGTACGTAACGAAGTCGGACATCAAGAACGACGAAACCGGGGAGATCGTTACGCCGATAAACACCGAAGTCGGCGATACGGGGCTGCGCTTCCAATCGCCGAACGACGAGGCGTTCACGGTCGAATTGAACGGCGTGTTCCACCGCTCGTTCGGGCTGGAATGGTCTGCCCCCGCAGACCGCTGGGTTCCGGGCGGTGCGGAAGTCGTGTTCGAGATCGCTGAATTCGGCAATCCCGATAATAAGTTCGAGATCCACTATGCAGGGGAGTGGTGGAGCAGCGCGTGGGTCGAGTACGACTATACGGACAGCGACGGCACAACGCAGACGCTGTACCGCTCGTATGGTTTTAACTATAACGGGCATTCGCGGATGATCTATTCCGAGGACATCATAAAAGGGTTTTACAGCGACACGAGCAGTGATATTTTGTATTATCCCACACTTACGGCAAATGAACAAAATTCCAAGGCGCGCACATCGATAGCCGTGCAAAAATCGGAGACGGACGGCACGTCAGTCACGACGGCTGCGGAAGGCGCGGTGATCAATGTGAACGGGTATACCAGAGGCGGGAACGGCTATGTCAACATTGCCTCTTTCCGCGACGATCCCGATGGGTTTACACCAACAACTGCGGAGACAGAAGAGTATACCACAACTTCGTGGGGTCCTTCCTCCGATGGCAATTACAAGATAGGCTACAACCTTCCCCGCATCAATTTTGATAACGGCTATACCATAACGATCCGTGTTTCGGCAGGGTTGGAGTTTATGGTGTATAACGTTGCGGAAGCGTTTGCCGAGGGTTGGACGTCGGATTCTTGGTATGCATACGGAACGCAAAACGGTTCTTATCCCGTGCAGCAGTTCGACCTGACGGGAGATGTGGCGGAAAACGTTTCCAACGTAGGCACTGATTGGGTGGATAAAAATGTGACCCCCCTGTTCTACCAAAATTGGCAGGAAGTGCCGAACATCACGGTCGCAGAGCATGCTGCGGTGGTATCGGCGGGTACGGTCACGCCTCCTGCGGCGACGTATGCCACAAACGGCAACCCTACGGCAACCACTGCCGTTACGGATATTAAATACCGCCTGAACGAGGGGAACTGGACTGCCGTTCCCGCAGAGGGCATCCCCGATACAAAAATCGGCGACGAGATCGACGTGCAGTACAGCACATTGTACGGAACGATCCCCATTACGGAAACGATCCACCTTTCCGTGCGCAACGTTCCCGAAAGCGGCTTGGCGGCGGAAAGCGCTGTGCGCGCGCAGCAGGGCGTGCAGGTGACGGCGAACGGGCAGGGCGTTTCCGGCACGGATACATACTCTGAAAACGGGCTGCTGCTGCATAGCACGGAGCAGACGTATGTCTTTGACGTGGTCGGGCGCTTTACGGACAACACCGAACTGCGCTGGGGCACGGCGGCAGACGAAGGTTGGGCAGTCAACGGCAGGGTCGAATTCACGATCGCCGAAGCAGGCAACCCCGAAAATTATTTCAAAGTGATCTGGATCTCTCCGGATCAGAGCAGGGCGTATGTCGAGTATGTCTACAACGGGCAGACGCTGTACTGCGCACAGGGCAGGAACAACAGCGGCACATACTACTATGTGCTCGGCGACGGCAGCAACCATGATAATGCCGAGATCGCGGACAACTATGATGTGCAGTATCAGCCGTGGGTCGGGGATGCAAGCTCTTCGGGCGTTCTCGGGCTGGAATGGGAAGGCGACGTGCTGAAAGTGATGGCGACCAACGAATCGGGTTCCAAACAGGTGCTCGCTGCGTTTGAAAACGACACGAACGGCTTTACCGCTCCCACGGAAGCTACGGGCACTAAGTCAAACCTGCCCAAGATCTCGTTTGCAAACGGCTATACCGTCTCCGTCAAGGTGACGGGTGCGATCGACTTCCTGCTCTACGACGTCACGACGAAGGAAGACGATACGTCGTTCGCGGCGGAAACATTGGCGTACGAACCGCTGTGGTATACGCGCGGCGCGGCAATGCCCGTGTTTGAAATGTCCGAATTCCTCGGCGTGCAGTTTGCGGGAGTGGATACAAAGGTCAAGGTGCCGCAGGCTGACTATACGGCAGGCGAGGGCGAAAGCCTTGCGGTCACATGGGGCAAAGCGGGTGAAAGCGGAACGGATGTCACGAATGAGAATGAGCTCACCGTGGAGGCGGCAGGCACCTACGTTCTGTGCTATACCGTCACGGTAGACGAAGTTGCGTACACGCACGAGCTTACGGTGCACGTGTGCGATTATAGTGAACTTGTTTCGGGCGATAAGCCGACCTGCACGCAAGGCGCAAGCGGGCTGTATGCATGCGCATGCGAGCCTGCATACACCCTGGAAAGGGAGCTCCCCGCCGACCCGAGCGCGCACAGCATGGAGTATCATGAAAAGGTGGACGCCACCTGCACGCAGGAAGGCACCATCGAATATTGGGAGTGCGAGTACTGCCATAAGTACTTTAAAGACGCCGAAGGCAGCGAGCAAGTGACCGATCTGTCCATTCCCAAAACGGATCACGTTTACGGTGAGCCTGTATGGAGCTGGAACGGGTATGCCTCTGCCACGGCGACGTTCACCTGCACCGCCGCAGGATGCGGCGATCAGCAGACCGAGACGGCAACGATCACTTCCGAGGAGACGCAATCTACCTGCACCGTAGCGGGCAAGCGCGTCTATACGGCGGAGGTCACCTTTAACGGAACGGAATATACCAACACGAAAGAAGAGACGCTCCCGCTTGCGGCGCACAAGCTGACCGCCGTTGAAGCGAAGCCCGCCACCTGCACCGAAGCGGGCAACATCGGGTATTGGGAATGCGAGGTCTGCCACAAGTACTTTAATGACGCCGAAGGCAACGAGGAGATCACGGACAAAGATTCCGTGACCATTGCGGCGGCGCACAAGCTGACCGCCGTTGCGGCGAAGCCCGCCACCTGCACCGAAGCGGGCAACACCGCGTATTGGGAATGCGAGGTCTGCGGCAAGTACTTTGAAGACGCCGAAGGCAAAACGGAGATCGCGGACAAAGAGTCTGTGACCGTCGAAAAAACAGGGCATAAGACGGTCAAAGTGGACGCAAAGCCCGCCACCTGCACCGAGGACGGCAACATCGCGTACTACAAGTGTTCGGAATGCGGCTGGTGCTCTGCGGACAAAGTGCATGGAATGGACGAGAGCGCGACCGTTTTAAAGGCGACGGGGCATACGTTTGAGGACGGCGTCTGCACAAAGTGCGGCGCGGAAGATCCCGACTATGAACCTGAACCTGAACCGCAGGGGCTTTCGGGCGGCGCGATCGCAGGCATCGTCATCGCCGTTGTGGCGGTCGCCTGCGCCGCAGTGGCGGTCGTCATCATCATCCGCAAAAAAAAGAGGGGAAAGAAAAATGAAAAAGAGTAAGCTCGGAACCTTTCTTGTCACATTGGGGCTCTCCTGCACCTTCCTGCTTGCAGGCTGTGCGGGGCTTCCCGCACGGGGGGGGGCTGATTTAAAGAGCGTACAGCGCGGAACGGGCAGCGGCGGCTCCGCCGCTGCCCCCGCGGAAAACGCGGCGGAAAACTTCACGGAAAGCACAACGGAGAGCACAACGGAAAGCACGGCGCAGCCGCCCGCGGCGGGCACGCAGGCGGGGCAGAGCGAGGCGGAAACGCCCGCGCAGGCAGATTGGTACATCCGCACCGACGCGCAGATGTACTGCAACGCTTCGTACAACGCCGCAGACGGCGGGGCTGCGGAAAAGCCGGACAGCCAGCAGACGGTGTACATCACGGCAGGCGGCGGCAGCAGCGCGTACGTAGGGGTGTACAAGGCAAGCGATACGGCGTATGAGACCCCTGTTGCGGGCTACCTGCTCACCGAAGCGGAAGGGTACCGCTACGCGCTCCCTGCAAACAAGCTGGATGCGGGCGAATACGTCGCCGCGCTGTTCCCTGCCGAAGGGGCGAGCGCGCCGCGCGCCGAGGCGGCGTTTACCGTCACGGAAGGGGCGGTGTTCACCAACAAAACGCGGTACATGCAGGATGAAGAGATCGTGTTCTCCTTTTGGGCGGATACGACCGCCCCGTCGGATAACGACTACCGCTGGCTCGGGCTTTATAAAAAGCAGAGCGGGGAAACGTACGGGAACGATTTCTTGAAATGGGTCAAACTCTGCGGCAACCAGCTCATCTCGGGGCAGGGGTACATCCTGCAGGAAGGCAAGGTCGGCTCTGTTGGCTGGAGCGCAACGTACCCCGTGCGCGCCGCCAATGCCGAAGCGATATGGGATACGGGCGAGTACGAACTTGTGCTGTTCGGCGACGGCGGGTACGGCAGCGTGCTTGCCAAAGCGGAATTTACCGTCACGGCGGGCAGAACGGAAAAGGCGCATGCGCCCTCCGCCGTGTGGATGGGCGCGTACGGCGCCGAAAGGGGCGTGCTGAGCGGGGAGGTGATCTGCTCGTTCGCGCCCGACCAATACAACGCGTCGGAGATCGTCGCCTATTGGGCGGACGAAAACGGCGTGCTTGAAGGCTGGCTGCCCTTCGGGCAGCAGCGCGTAACGGGGAACCCGCAGCGCTACTTCGCCTTTGAAAACATCCTCATCCCCGAGGGCGCGACCAACCTGCGCTTTTACGGGAAGAACACGCGGGGGCTGAGCAGCAGCTATTACCGCGTCGACCTGCCCGAAGGCGCCGCCACCGTTACGGGAGACGTGATCTCGGAATTTACATACCTGAGCGACATCCACGTGGGCTACACGGACTATAAGCTCGTGGAAGGGCAGGCGCAGGGCACGGAAGTCGTGCGCAACAGCAGGAACTTTGTGAAGGCGCTGGAAGACGTGAAAACGGTGTCCGGCGAAAACAGCGACGGCGTGTTCATCGTCGGCGACGTCACCGAAAGCGGGCGCGAAGAGGAATGGGAGCTGGTAGACGGGCTCGTGCAGGATGCTGGCATGGAAAACAGCGTCTATTATATACTCGGCAACCATGACTATTACGGCGTTTATGAGCGCGGCGACTGGCAGGCGGGCACAAACTTTGCGACTGCCGTGAAGCCGTTCACCGATTGGGTCAAGGAAAAGGCCGCGGCGGCGCAGAGCGGCAGCTTCATCGCCGATGAAAGCGGGCTGTGGTACGAAGCCGTGGTGAGCGGCGTGCACCACCTTGTGCTGAATACGGAAGGCAGCGACGGAGACTGGGTGTCTGCCCATCTGTCCCTTACCCAGCTTGGCTGGCTGGACAGCCGCCTTGCAGACCTTGCGGAGGAGGGCTTGCCCGCGTTCGTCTACCTGCATCAGCCGCTCACCGATACCACGGCGGGCACGATGCCGGGCGAGGGCTGGGATCATGTAAAGATCTTCGGCGAGGGGCTGAGCCTCACGCACGATATTTCTTACCTGACGGACATCCTGGATAAGTACCCGAACGCCTTCTTTGTCAGCGGGCACAACCACAGGGAGCTGGACGCGTACCGCGCCGTGTTCCCCGCATCGACCGCCCAGCACAACAATTTTATCCAGACGGGCGGCACCGCGTACATCGATAAGGAGATCACCCCGGGCGCGACCCTGCGGCACGAGGGCTGGTATGTGCGCGTGTACGCGGACAAAGTGGTGTTCCTCGGCAGAGAGTTCAGCACGGGGCAGTGGCTTTCGGGCGCGTGCCTGGTATTTGAACTGTAAAAAAACGGAACGCAGCACGGGCTGCGGGCGCCGCGCGGCATTGCCGCGCGGCGCTTTTTGTCCGTGCGCTTTTTATTTTGACGCGTGTGGCGCTTTTTTGTTTGTTCGGGCGCTTTCTGTTCGGGCGCGCGCGGCGTTTTTTATTTTGCTTATTTGGGCGCGGGCGGCGCTTTTTTCCGTTTCGGGCATTGCCGCGCGGCGCCCTCCGCCGCGCGGCAGAAAAATATGCGCGTGCGGAAAGCCCGTTCCATGCAAAATTCTGTTTGTAATTTTTGCGGCGGTGTGGTATAATGGCGGTATGGGATGGTTCAATGAGGTCATGCCTGCGGAAAAGGCGCGGGCGCTCAGCCCCGTTACGCTCGCGTTCGTGGGCGACGCGGCGGAATCGCTGTTCGTGCGCGAACGGCTGGTGCGCTCTGCCGACCGCAAGCCGGGCGAGCTGCAAAAGCTCGCGGCGGAAGAGGTGTCTGCCAAGGGGCAGGCAAAGCGCTTCGCCGCGGCGGAAAAGCTGTTCACCGAAGAGGAGCGCAGCATTTTTCTGCGGGGTAGGAACGCGAAAAAGGCGACAAAGAGCAAGCACGCGACCGTGGCGGAATACAACCTTTCTACGGGGTTTGAGGCGGTGCTGGGGTTTTTGTACCTGACGGGGCAGCACGCGCGCATTGCGCAGCTGCTCACGGCGGAGGACGTATGAAGATCGAGGGCAGGAACGCCGTTTTAGAGCTGTTGAAGACGGATAAAACGGTGGATAAGCTATTGCTGCAAAAGGGTGCGGAAGGCACGCTCGGCAGGATCTTCGCGCTCGCGCGCGAAAAAAACATCCGCGTGCAGTTCGCCGACGAGCGCGCGCTCGCCCGTGAAAGCGAAACGCGGCGGCACCAAGGGGTGATCGCCTTTGTTTCAGAGTACGCCTATGCGGAACTTTCCGAGCTGTTTGCGGGGGAGCGGGGCAGCCGCTTTCTGATCTTGTGCGACGGCGTTGAAGACGTGCACAACCTCGGCAGCATCCTGCGCGTGGCGGAGTGCGCGGGCGCGGGCGGGGTCGTCATCCCCAAAAACAAGAGCGCGCAGGTCACGGGCGCGGTCGTGCGCATTTCCGAAGGCGCGGCGAACCATGTGAAGGTCGCGCGCGTGCCCGGGATCAACTTCGCCGTGGATAAACTCAAAGAAGAGGGCTTTTGGATCTTCGGGCTGGAAGCGGACGGCGAGCCGCTCTTTGCGGCGGATCTTACGGGCGATATCGCCCTTGTGGTCGGCGGCGAGGACGGCGGGCTTTCCGCCCTGACGCGCAAAAAATGCGATAAGGTGCTGTCTTTGCCCCTTCGCGGCAAGGTGAATTCGCTCAATGCGTCGGTGGCGCTGGGCATCGCGGCGTACGAGGCGCTGCGGCAGCGCGTATGAGCGCGCGGCAGGACGAGGCGCTCGCGCTTGCTGCGCAGGGCGGGGAGGCGCCCGCGCTCGAAGAGCTGTTGGAGCGCTACAAAAATGCCGTGCGCGGCGTGGCGCGGTCGTACTTTCTGGAAGGGGGCGATACAGACGATCTTGTGCAGGAAGGCATGATCGGGCTGTATTCCGCCGTGCGCGACTTCCGCGAAGGTGGGGGCATGCGCTTTAAAAATTTTGCCTACCTTTGCATCCAGCGCCGCATTGCGAGCGCCGTGCGTGACGCCGCGCGCAAAAAGCATCGCCCGCTGAACACCTGCGTGCCGCTTGCCGACGCGGAAGAGATCGCCAAGGCGTTCGCCTCCGATCCCGAGGCGCTGCTCATCGGCGGGGAGGAGGCGCTCTATACCATCGTCACTGCTGCCAAGCGGGGAGATCGCACCTTAATCTGTGTATGTATGCGCAGCGATCCCTATGCCCAGCAGTATGCCGACGCCGCCGCTGCGCTGGACTTTGCCTTCGAAACATATCAGCGGGTGGAGATGACGGCGGAGACTCTGCAGGTCAACTCC
>CASDPE010000014.1 GCA_949282395.1 uncultured Bacillota bacterium
CGCCTGCCGCTTTTGCGTCGCCTGCCGCTTTTGCGCCGCCTGCCGCTTTTGCGTCGCCTGCCGCTTTTGCGGCGCCTGCCGCTTTTGCGTCGCCTGCCGCTTTTGCGCCGCCCGCGCCGAAACACGGCGTTTGCCGCTTTTGCGCCGCGGGCGGCGCAAAAATCTTCTGCAAATAAGTTGACATTACCCCCCCCCGTGTTACAATGATACGGCAATAATTCATTTTACAGGAGGAGCTATATGAAAAAACTGCTTGCCGCTTTTTTGGCAGCTCTGCTCGCGCTCGGCTTATTCGCCTTTGCGGGCTGCGATGAGGGGACGTCCGTCGGCGGGGATACCGACCCGGACACGATCGTTTCGGACGAACTGACCGAGGCGGAGTGGGAAGCCGCCTTCGCGCCCAAAGCGTTTGAAAACTACACGATGAAGATGACCGAAAGCTCCGGCGGAAAAACGGGTTCCGTCACCGTAAAAGTCGCAGCGACCGAAACGGGCACGCTCGCCTGTGAAGACGACGGCAGCGAGACCTATTACGAAGTTGCCGCCGGCAAAACGCATTACTATTATAAAGAGGACGGCGCATGGCAGAAAAAGGAGCTGACGGGCTACGACCCCGCAAGCTACCTGACCTATGCGCAGATGGTCGCGGGCGAATACGGCAAACTCCCCTACGACGGCACGCAGAAGGCATACACCGCCGAAAACTATACCTTTACGGGCGACTTGAAGGCGGATAAAGTGACCGTAAAATTTGCGGACAAAAAGCTCGCCTATGTACGCTATGACATCACCGAAGGGCAGACCTCCGGCTCCATCGAAGTGCTGTTTTACGACTACGGAACAACGAGCGTGACCCTGCCCTCCCTCGGCGGGGAAGAGCCTTCGGACGGCAAGATGAGCCAAACGGAGTGGGAAGCCGCCTTCGCGCCCGAAGTGTTTGAAAACTGCGAAATTGCCTTTGATATTTCCACCGATCTGATCAATTCCGACGGCAGCATCCAAAGGGAAGATTTTATGCACCATACGGAAACGCACGCAAGCGAAATAACGCCGTCAAAAGAACTTTATTATACAGAAAGCGCCCAGATCGATACGCCCTACGGTTATGCTTACAAATATTATGGGGAAAAGCGTTCGGACGACAGTTATTTTATATATTATAATGATTCCAGGGAAAACACCACCAAGTACCACGCCCTGGCAGGCTCCGAAAGCGATATCCATGAGACCCTGCTTTCCCCTGCTTTCCTTATGAGCACCTTTTCTTCCCTGTACGGCAGCGCACAGGCAGAAGAAAACGGAACTTACCTGTTGGAAGAGATCAAATGGGAACTTTTCTCGCAGGGACCCTGCACGCTGCGATCCGTCGAGCTTACCTTTCAGGACGGAAAGGTAAGCAGCCTCTCCGCCACCAGAAGGTACGGCAGCCCTTCCTCTCTCCATAATGCTACCATAACGGCTTCGTTCACCTACGGCGGCACCTCTCTCACCCTGCCCACTGAGATCGCCGTGGACGAATACACCCCTGCCGAGGCGATCGTCTCCGAAGAGCTTGACGACGCGGAATGGGCGGCGGCATTTGCGAACGGGGTGTTCACGAACCTTTCGTTCAGCGTCCGCCAGAGCGGCGCCATAGTGCAGGAAGAGGTGATCGAATTTTCCCAGACGGGCGGCACGACGCACATCCGCCGCGAATTGGATACCCCCGACCTTTCCGCGACCTACTATTATGAATTTACCACCGACGGCGATTGGCGGTACAGCCGCGGCGATAATTATACCTGGATCAAGCAGACCACGCAGGAAGCGGGCGATAACTTCACCACAGACACCTATTTTGCCATGGTCGGCGCGCTGGCACAGATGAAAACGCAGCTCACCTTTGCAGACGGCGCCTACACCGCAAGCAGCGTTGAAATGCCGTCGCTGGACCTCTCCTTTACGGACGTAACGCTCAAATTTTTGGACGGCAGGCTCGTCTACGCGCAGTTCACGCAGGCATCCGACAGCACAGCCGCCGCAGTCACCTCCGAAATACGGCTCTACAACTACGCCACCACCGAAGTAGACCTGCCAACCGTCGCATAAATTTTAAAAGACCAACAGCAAAAGCGCCTTCCCCGAGGGGAAGGCGCTTTTGCTGTTGGGGCGAGCTCCCTTTTGCAAATACCGAAAGACGGCGTTTCCGGACAGCGGCAGGCCGCGCCTAAAATTTTGCCATGATCTCCTCTACTTTCAGCCGCGCCTGCAAACGCGCGATGTCAACCGCGCGCACCGAAATGCCGCGCAGCGCAGCTTCGGCTGCGGCGTACCCCGCCGCCTCGCCGATACAAGTCACGATCGGCTGTACACGATACGAACTGCATGCCAAATGCGACCCGCTAATGGACTTTCCCGCCATGAGCAGACCTTCCGCCCCCTTTGGCACCAGCGCTCCGTACGGGATGCCGTAGAACCGCGCCTTTCTATTAAGGGCTTTCTCGTCCCGTACGGTGCTGCCCCACAGGTCGAACCCGTAGGAACTGAACGCGACCGCGTCCTGCGGCACTTCGCCCCCAACGATCGTGTGCATGGTCACTACGGCATCCCCCATCACCCTGCGGCACTCGCGGACGCCGATCTTCGGCGCAACATGCACTTTAAAACCGTACTTCCGCCAAAGATCCGCCGCCACGCCGATATGTTCGAATGCGACGGAATACGCCGCCGCAAGGCTCCTTGGGCTGCGGGTGTCGACTTCCTTCACCGACGCACCCCAATGCAGGTACACGCCGCGATTGTTGCGCACGGCGATCGGGTAAACGTTGTTCGACCAATTGAACAGTTTGTCCTCCACAAACCCCGCCGACCAGGGAACGGCGCGGATCTCCTCTTCCGAAGGCATCCCGCTCCCGTACAAGCGCTGTGCAATGAATTTCAGCGTACAGGGCATGATCTCCGCGCTCCGCTCCGCGGGCGCGGCAGGCTCGTCGAAGTCTGTTCGCGCATCCGTGCCGTAGCGCACGTCACAGCCCGCCAACTCGCCGAGGATGCCCGTTCCCGTCGCGTCGACGGTGACTTTCGCAAAAATTTCCAGCGCACCTTCCCCATCGCCGTCCGCAGCGCCGACAACGCGCACGCCGTTCTCCTGTCTCTCGAAAAGTGCGCGGCGGGCACAAAACCCCGTGAGCACCTCAATATTTTTATAAGCGGAAAGAAAGTGCAGGTAAGCGCGCGCATAATCGTAAGGCAGCCACCAGCGGTTGTTCCCGTTCTCGTCGCCCGTGAACCCCTCCTCCGGCTCACCGTCAAGCGGATATGCACGGTCAAGATAGCGCAGCAGCTCCTTATAAAATCCGCGCCGCGGTCCGCCACACGCCATGCACACATACATATCCACGGGCGCGCCGCCGACGGACTGATCCTCTTCCGCGAGAATGACGGAACAGCCGCTCTGCGCCGCGGCAAGCGCGGCGGAAATACCCGAAGGCCCGCCGCCCGCGATGAGAACGTCGCACTTTTTTTTCATTCTTTCTCCTCCGAAAACAATAGCGTCTTTACTTCGAACGGGCGGAAGATAAGGCGAAGCGCGCCCTCCCGCAGGGCAATCGTGTGGATCCTCTCCTCCAAGATGTTCGTCTCCCAAAACGAGCCGAACCGCGCGGCAGGAAAAATCTCCTCCGTCTCCTCGTTGCCGTACCCTTCGTACAGGCGGACGATCACGCCCCGCCCGTCCTCGGCGGGTTTGACCGTCTCCGCGAACACGGAACCGTACTTTTGAAGAAAGAGCGGCCCTGGCAGTTCCGCCGCACGCGATACCGCGAGCGGGTATTCGAGCGCATACGCCTCTTCGAGCACCCTGCCCCGCTTTGCGTTCCCCTCGTGAAAATACAGCGCATACGTAAAGGCGTGCCTGCCGACGTCGAGGTCCTTCGCGGGATAGCCGCTGCTGCGCAGCAGGCACAGATCAAGCTGCTTATCCTGCAAACGCACGCCGTACTTTCCGCACAGCAACAGCGCGACGCCGAATTTTTCCTCCGAAATATCCGCCCAGCGCTGTACGGCGCGCTCGAACACCGCATATTCCCAAACGGTATTTTTGTTGAGCGGAACGCGCGCGCAGCCAAACTGCACACCGCGCAAAGCCTCGTCCGCCGCGACGTTCACGCCGCTGAGACTGCGCAACATCTTGCAGCTCTCCCGCCAGTCGGCTTCCGTCTCAAACTCGATACGTCCGCTCTCCGCGCGCAGCACTGTGCGCTGTACGATCGTGCTATTTAAGACCTTGTGCTCCGTCTCCATGACGGCACAGCCGCCCGCAAGGTACGAACGCATACGCGTAAGCACGGGGAAATAAGGCTCCCTGTCCTTATAGCGGATCGGGATATCCCAGGCGCTCTCCGCGCCCCACTCCTCTTCGCTATAATGCAGGAAGTCGTCATAGACGAGCAGGCGGTTCGCCACCCCGCGCACCATCTCGCGACCGAGCCGTTTGTGCAAAACGGAGACGATCGCCCCGTCCTCGTCGAAGATGACCTTCAGAACGGAATTTTCGAGGGAACGCGGCGTACAATGCAGCTCAAACTCTTCCTCCGTCCGCGAAAATCTCCCCGCGGAATAGGAAGGGAGCTGTGCGCGGACAAGACCGACGGGCGTATCGAGAACGCACTCCCGCCGTACGGGAGAGGGATTAAATAGGATGACAGTGTTCTCCTCTCCGCCCTTCTCCGTGCCGTCCGTCCTTCCTGCCGCGCTCTTTTCTGCACCGGCGCCTTCTTCCAATGCGCGAATGCGCCCGTTCAGCTCCGCAAGCATACGGCGATAGTCGGCGGCAGACTCCTCATATACCCTGCCGACGGACGTGCCCGTCAGGATGTCGTGGAACTGGTACAGCAGTACCCGCCCCCAGATCTCTCGTAGGTCAGCGCGCTCTCCGCGCGCAGCGCACAGCCATTCAAGGATATGCAGGGCGGTTTCCGCTTCCTTATTGAAACGCTTGCTCTCCGCGGAAGAGGTGAGCGTGCCCGTGTGCATGTCGAGATCCATCGCACCGTGCCAGACGGCATATTCCTCTTTGGTCTCGCCGATGCGGACGAAGAACTCCTCCGCCGTGCGGAACACGCAAGGCGGAAGCCCCTCCAAACTCTCTTCCCTTTCCAATGCCTCTAAGCACTCCGCTCCCGCACCACCTCCGCCGTCGCCCTGCCCCACGAGCAGCAACGCGCTGTCCGAAACGAGCTTGTCGCGGAACCGCTGTTCGCAGACGGAGACTTCGTGCGGGGTGCCGCCGCTGCCGTAATTTTCAAAGGGCGCAGCGTGCGTGAGCACCCGCGAGCCGTCGATTCCCTCCCAAAAGAAAGTATCGTGCGGGTAACAGATATTGTGCGGCGCGGTGCGGATCTTCTGCGTGACGAACGTTTCCATACCCGCAGAGCGCAGCAGCTGCGGCAGATTGCCGCAGAACCCGAAACTGTCCGGCAGCCAGCCAACCGTACAGCGCCTGCCGAACGTCTCCTGAAAGTAACGCTGCCCGTAGACGAACTGCCGCACGAGAGATTCGCCGTTCGGAATATTTAGGTCGCTCTCCGCCCACATGCCGCCCTGCAATTCCCAACGCCCCTCGCGCACACGCGCGCGAATCTGCTCGATAAGGGCGGGGTACGCCTTCCCGACTCTGTCATACAGCCACGCCTGACTCGCGCCGAAGATATAGCTGCCGTAGGAGCCCATGTGGTACAGCGCCGTAGAAAAGGTACGCGCGCCCTTCCGCACCGTCTCACGGACGGGCCAATACCATGCCAGATCGATGTGCGCATGACCCAAGACGGAGAGATCGAACCCCGTCTCCGCAGCGCGGACGGAGAGCAGCGGACGCAGGATCTCGCGGCATGCCGCCGCCTCCTCCTCGCTGTATGTGCGCAGCGTCCGTTCAACGAGGGAGAGCGCGCGCACGATGCGCCAGCGGAACGCGCCCTCCTGCGGAAGTTGTTCGCTCAACCCGAAGAGAACGGCGAAATCATAGTACAATGCGCGGAGCTGTTCGTTACACACGGCGATACACGCCTCTTCAACGGTGCCGCCCCTGTAATTGCCGAACAGGTCGTTGTTCCCCGCATCCAAAATCAGCCTGACCGTTTCGCCCGGCTTGCCCGCAACGGGATAGACGGTCTTTCCCATCCTGCCGAGGGTATCCGTCATACGGGATTTGACGCTCGTAAACCCCTTGCGCGGGTCTCCGTTTTCATCCACGAGCAACGCCTCGCCGCTGAGGTCGATTTTTGCGACGAGCTTTTTCCCCTCCGCGGCGGGCGGCAAAACAACCTCAAGCTCGAACCAAGCGCAATCCCACAGCTCGCCCCACTTTTCGCCCGCTTCCACCGTGAGGCGATCCCCTTCGTGGCGACGCGCAAACGGAACGGGCTCCTTCGTCCGCCACAGCGTGATCTTAAACGGCGCGATCGGCGTGTACATCCGCTCTTTCAACCGCTCCGCCGTACAACGCAGCACATTCTGCTGTATCTGAAATGCCCTGTGATCCGGCATAAGACAGCCCTCCGTTTACTCGTACCGAAGGAACGGATCCTCCGTCTCCAATTCGCCGATGACGCGATCCGCCACGCCGCAGCGCAGCACCGCGCGCCCTCCCCGCCGCTCCAACCCAGCGGGGAAGAGCACATCATCCCCACGCAATTTCTGCTCAGGCACGCAAGCAAAATTGCCGCGCGCGGCGAGCAACTCGGGCGGGGTGAACTCTCTACTCTTCGGGTCAAAGACAAACGTCATCGCATAGTAATGCACCGTCAGCCCCTCACGGAAAGGCCCGTCCCCGCGCGCAACATGTCCGAGTACGCCGAGCAATCCGCTCCGCAGCGGGTAGACCATGCAGAGAGCGCCGAAAGGCTCTCCACCTCGGTATAACCGATATCCGCGATATGCCCGGTCTTTGCGCGATAAGCAAGCCCCTGCGGGCGGGTGAATACCCCTACTTTCCCGTCCGGCAGCTCCACGAGCCGTATATCCTTCATCTGCGGCGGACCGCTGAAAAAATACTCCAGCTCCCCGTATCGTTTTCCGCGATAGAACTCGCAGTGCCAATGCCATTCTCCCTTCCCGTCTTTTCTGCACCGCACGCCCGAAAGCACCAGTTCGTCCCCGATATGCGCAATGTTCGGATCCTGCAGCGGGAATTGCCTCGCCGCGGCGTCTATGCGCCACACGCCGCCGCTCTCGCGCAGGAGAACGGTACAGTCGCCCGTCTCCTCCGCCGTCCCACGGCGCGCCGCCATCAGGCGCTGCCCGTCCTCCGCGAAGATATCACTCGGGTTGAATAAAAATTCTTCCCTTCTCAATCCCGCGGCATCGAGAGGCAGCCGCACTCCCTGCGGCTGCCTCCTTTTGCAGAATTTTCCGAATTTTTCTTCCAATCGGACAGGAGTATGTTTCAAAGCCAACATACGCTCCTCATCTTTTCCTATTGCGCCGCTTGCAGCGCCTCGTACTGCGACTGATCAAGGAAATACACCTCTTCGATAACGACCTCGCCGTCCGCACCGTTCGCGCCGAGGCGCAGCGTCATCGGGGTACCCGTCTTCAGCTTGTCGAGGAAAGGTTGATTGTTTGCATTCCAGCCGAGATCGCCTTCCACGTTTTCATCCATCAGGAAACGGAACGCAGCCGCATAGGTGCCTGCCACCGCCTCGTCTTTCTTCCCGTTCCTCGCATGCAGCGGCGGGACGGGATCCTCGCCCTTGTACCAGTCTCCGCTGTGCTGCGGCATCTGGTCCTGATTGGTCGTAATGGTCTCGTCGCGGAACATGAAGTTGACCGTCAGCCCGTTCGTCTCGGAGGACATCTTCACATACACCGCATAGGTATCTGCGGGAGCGTACACAGAGACATCCACGCTGCCCCAGCCACCTGTAAAAGAATACGCAAGCTTACCGTCATCGGTAATGCGCGCCGCGGCATCGTTTCCGTTCTCCGTCGAGAACCCGAAGTTCGTCAGGTATACGGCGTTGATGATATTGTTGCCCTGCGCAGCGATGGGAGAGATGATCTCAGACTTATAGCCGTAGTCCTGCCCCTCAAAGGTGAGGACGACGTTGTTCTCTGCGGGCACGCCGAGCGTTTCGCTATCGAAGGATTTGACGGTGACGCGGCTGTCCGTCAGCGGGACCTGCGTGGTTTCGCCCGCGCCGTCGTTGACCTCAAAGTAACCGCCCGCAAGGTACGGGGTCGTTGCGCCCTGATAGTTTTTGGCGGTCGGCGCGACAAGTTTTACGCTCTCGGAAGGCTGTACAACGGAGACCGTAAAGGTCTTGCTCAGCCCGCCGTAGGTGACGGTGACCGTCTGGTCGGCAACCGCCTCGGAAGAATCGAACCCCGTGACTTCAACGCCATCTGCATCCAGGGCGATCGTTTTGTACGTCTCGCCGAATACGTTGGAGAGGGTGAGCGAGCCGCCCGTAAGATCAATGTTCTCGCCCACGACGTATTCCGTTTTAGTCGGCGGAGTGAGCGTCATGGAAGTCGCCGTCTCATACTCCTCCCTGCCGATGAAGTAAAACTCTTCGATCGTAAAGTCGCCTTCGGCGCCCTCGTAGCCAAACCGCACTTGCATCGGCGCGCCCGTCTGCAATTTTTCAAGGAAAAGCTCGTTGTTTGCGTTCCAGCCAAGTTTGCCTTCGCTGTTATCGTCAGTCAGGAAGGGATAGACGCCCGTATAGGTACCCGCCTTCGCCGTGGAGACGTCGCCCGCGGAGCCGTTCGTACCGCGTGCAACATGCAGAGGCGGAAGTTCGCCCGTGCCTCTGTAATATTTGGAGACGAAGTGCGGTTCGCGATCGGTGTTCTCCGTGATGGCGGCATCCTTGAATGCAAAATCAAAGGTCTGCCCCGCCGTCTGCGAAGAAACTTTGATGACCACAGCGTATGCGTCTACGGGGGCAACGACGGTAAAGGTGACCTCCCCGTAGTTTGATGTCGGCGCCTTCGTCATCACAACGCCGTTTTCCGTAACGCGCGCCGTGCAGTGCGACTCTTCCAAGGGATACGATGCAAAATATGCCTCGTCCTTCATGGTGTCCTTCCCAAAGACCAGCTCTTTGACGGTAATGGAGTAAGAATAGTCCCTGCCGTCATAAGTCAGAACGACCTGCTTTTCTCCCGCGGACGATGCATCAAAGCTCTTGAGCGTGACGCTCGCCGCGCGTAGCGAAACGGTATCCGTACTGCTATCCGCCTGCGTGATGACGATCTGTCCGCCTGTGAGGTCGGGCGCCGTCGCACCGACATAATATTCGCGCTGTGCGGGTGCATTGAGCGAAGTGTTCCAAACGGAAACTTCGCACTTCGCCTCGCCGCCGCCGACAGACGCAGTGACCGTCGCGGTACCGACCCCCTTCGCCGTCACTTTTCCATCCGCCGAGACCTCGGCGACCGCCGTATCGCTCGATTCGTATGTCACGGTGCCTTCATACTCCCCCTCGATCGAAAGCTGTTCGCTCTCGCCCACGTGCACCTTCACGGCATCTTCCGCGAAGAAGATCTCACTCTTGCCGTCACAGGCAACTACGCCGAACACAAGGCTCAGGCACAGCAGCGCCGCAAGCAGCATGCTCAGTGTCTTTTTCATTTTCCTCCTCCTATCTGATTATTATGTGAACGTGCGCTCTTGCGCCGTCCGTTTCGAAATATAATACAAATTCTGTGATTTCGTCTGGAACGGAAAACGTTGCAAACCCAACGTCACCACCCCTGCGATCCTCCATACTGTCCTGCGCGCCCGCCGTCAAAACGGAGATCTTCTCATTGTAGAGTGAAACCGCCGACACGTTCTCAAGCGTGAGCGTCTTATCCGCCGAATAGCGGACACGCACCTCCACCGCGCGCTTTCCCTCTGGTTGTGCAAGGGCAGAGCCTACCGTTTCCAGAACGCAGACCTCAATATCACCGAGAGTGAAAGTCTCGGTCATCTCGTACGCGCCGTCAAGCAGCGTGCGGTCTTCCTTCTTCTCTTCCCCTCCCCCGCAGGCACACAGAAGCAGGGTGGGAAAGATCAGGAGGAACGCCAACAGTTTTCTCATTCGTCCGCCCCCTTATCGGGATCTTCCGCCGCATTCTCCTGCACGGAAGCCTCCGCTGCTGCCACCTTTTTCTTTTTGCGGATGACGAGCACCGCCGTCACGGCGGCCGCCGCGACCACGACGACGCCGACACTGACAAAGACGGGGATCATCCAATCGTTCCCACCTCGCCCGGGCGTGCTGGGAACAAACCCCGCGTCCGCGTCCGAGACGAAGGTATCCGCTGCGTCCGCGTCATACGCGACTTCGGCGCTCTGCAACGCAAAACCCGCGTCGGAACCTTTCGCATACAGAACCCATTCGGTCTTGACAAAGTTCATCGGATTCGCGTTCTCAAAGACCTGATCGGGATAGGACGCCGCCAGCCGCGCTTTGACGTCCACGACGATGCCGCCGTCCTGTACGCCGTCGTCGGCAAGCAGCAGGATCGCGCCGTCATTGATGCGGAGCCCCACAGCGTATTTGCCGGAAAGATCGCCGACGCGCAGTTTGAGGCGCACATCTCCGTTGATGTTCACCCAAACAGGCGCAGAGACCGCCCCGCCCTTGTTGAATACCGTATTTTCGCGGATCAACAGCCCGGCATCCGTCTTTTCCGCCGTCCCGCGGAAGGAGGACCAGTCCGCCGCCTCCAACGAAAGTGTCCTGTTGCCCGTCTCGATCTTCTCGCCGAGCGCAGCGTAATCCGGCTCCTCCGTTGCGCCCTCCTCGGGATAATAGAAGGCGATGCTGCGCACCGTCACGCTGGCACCCAGCCTGTACGCGGGCGAGAACACCCACGGGCGCAGGCGCACCGTCTGTACGGAATCGTTCGCAATCTGATTCAGAAACATCTGATTCTGGTCCTTTTCGGAAAATTCGGCGATCGCCGCATAAAGATCGATGTCATAGGCGCCGCAATCCGTCTCCCTGTTCGTATACTCCTGCGAAATGTGTACCTGCTCCGCATAGCCTCCCGTCTTTAAATCGCCACGCAGGCGGAGCTGGAACGCATCCGAAAAGTCGGTCACGTCGACGACGACGTGCGGGTCACGTGAAAAATCGAGAGACACCTGCTGCCCGCACACGCCTGTCCAGTGTTCCGTAGTGCTTGTGTTCGTCAACTTGACGCCGTTCTCCGTCATTTCCTTCGCCATATCCGCCGCGAAGTAATCGCGCAGGGCACTGCCCTCGATATACGAGACGATCTCACCTTTGATGTTGTTCAGGTACACGCGCACGCTTGCCGTATACACTTCGCCGCCCTCCGCCTTTACCTCGGCGAGAAAGGTGCAGTTGCCCGGTTCGACGGGCGAAGTATCCACCTTGACGACGGGATCGAACATCGAAGAGGTATAAACGCGCTTTTCGGGGACGGCTGTTTCCGTATTGAGGTAGATATTGTATTCCTGCACGCCGCCGCCCGTATAATCGGCATAGAAGATCACCTCGCCACGCACCGTCTCGCCCGCCGCGGGAGAGATGATTCGCAAAGACGGCGTCTCCTCTTCCGCAGCAAACGCCGTGACCGCCGATCCGCACGCGAAAAGAAGCACCAAAAGAATCGCCGAAAGGAATTTACAGACTTTTTTTTGCATACGTTCTCTCCTTATTTCCTATTTCAGTCCCGACGTGACGACGCCACCCAGAAAGAATTTCTGCAAAAAGCTGTACGCCACGAATGCGGGAAGAAGCACGATGATGAGCACCGCCGAAAGCAGGTTGTATGGGATCTGATAGTGCGCTGACCCCGTGGAAAAAAGCTTTTCCAGCGCCATGATGTACTGCGGCAGCGTGTATTTCTCCACACTCAGCACATACAAGGTCGGGTTATAGACATCGCCGTACGCTGCACCTATATTCATGATGATCTGCGCCACATACACGGGGAGCGTGACGGGCATCATGATCAGGAACAAATTCATCAGCTCGTTGCAGCCGTCCAGCCGCGCCGCCTCGAACAGTGCGTCGGGCACGGTGGTGTAAAACTGTTTGAACATAAAGATCATCGTCACGTTCGTCCCGAAAAAGGACGGCAGGATGAGCGGCCAATACGTATCGAGCATGCCCATCTGCACATATGCCGAATACAGCGGGATGATGATCATCTCGGCAGGGATAAGCATGACCGACATAAAGAACATAAAGACCGCGTTTTTATACTTGAAACGGAACCGCGCAAATGCATAGCCGGCAAGGCTGCACACGATCAGCGAAACGACGGTATTGACGGCGAACAGGAAGATCGTCACGAAAAAAGAAGTGACAAGGTTTGCCTCGAACCCGCGGCTCGCCAGAAGCTGTGCTTCGTCCGCGCGGAAGATGACTTTAAAATTTTCTATCGTGGGATTTTCGGGCAGCAGCGTCGCGTCCCCCACGACCTCCGCGAGCGGCTTGAACGCCGTCAACACCATATATGCGAGCGGAAAGAGCACCATCAGCGCGAAGAACGCCAGCCCGAAATAGATGAGAATATATTCGGGGATCTTTCTTCTGCGCAGCGTGTGCAATGATTTCTGTTTAGCCAACGTCAGTCCCAATCCTTATTCACGTATTTTTTGGAAAGGAGCATATTGATCCCGACGAGAATCAGAAGGAAGAAGAAGTACAGGATCGCCATCGCCGAGCCCTTCCCGTAATTATTCCCCGTGATCGCCGTTTTGCGCAGGTACAGCGAGAAAACCATCAGCGACTGTGCGGGGTCACCGTTTTCGCCGCCGAAGAGGAACATGATATCGAACGCTTTGAACGCATCGATGATCGTGAGCAGAATGTTCATGAACAGCACGGGCGAAATGGCAGGGATCGTGATTTTTATAAAGCGCGTCCACTTCGACGCACCCTCGAGCTCCGCCGCTTCGTAATAGCTGACCGGCACACCGAGCAACGCCACATAGAACAGGAGCATCTTCAGCCCGAAGGTGAAGAAGGAAGTCAAAATCACCGTCGCCATCGCCGTGGGCGAATAGTTGTAGCCGAAGCGGATACCCATGTCTCGCAACAGCGAGCTGATCAGCCCGTAATTCTCGTCAAAAAGATTCTTATACAGCGCGGCGAGCGCAAACCCGGGCAGGACGAAAACAAGCAGGTAGACAAAGCGGAATTTCTTCGCCCCGCGCACGTCCGTCGCGATCAGAAGCGCCACGATGAGCGATACGATCAGCGAAACAGGTCCGCTCGTCACCGCATAGACCAAGGTACGCCCCAAAGACTCCCACACAATGGGATCGTTCACGACATTGACAAAATTCTGTATCCCGTTCCATTCGAGCTCTACGCCAACGTAGCCGCTCGCGTTCGTGAACGCCTGGAACAGCGTCATAACGGCGGGCAGATAATAGAACAGCACCAGCCCCGCGAGGGGAACGGCAAGGAACAGAAAGAAAAGTTTCGTCTCCCGCCGTTCCGCATGTGTCAGTTTCCTTCTCTGCATCGATCCCCCCCCCTTACCGTCAGCTCGGATTCCGCATAAAATTCCTCGCATCGGCGCAAGCCTCAGCGACCATCGCTTCGACCTGTTCGGCGGCGCTGCTGCCCGCCGAGGCGTACTGTCCTTCAAACAGCCGCGTGACACAGGGCGCCACATAGTTATCGTGCATCGTACGGAAGTAGCGATAGGTCGGCAACGGTTTTACATAGTTGAGCTGTACGTCGTAGATCGCCTCGAGGTTCTGCGGGTTCGGACGTTCGTTCCTCTCCGTCTGCATCTTCTCCTGACCGATCTGTTTAAGGCAGGAGACGGAGGAGACGGTTTCATTGATGATCTTCTGTCCCTCGTAGCCCGTGAGGAATTTCAGGAAATCCCACGCCGCGTCCTTATGCCTGCTCGTATTCGAAATCCCGTATACGTCCGCCGTGATCTCGCTCGTCGCGAGGCGTTCTCCTTTGTTGAGCGTGGGCAGCGGCGCGACGTCCCATTCAAAGCCTTCCAGCGCGTTATAGCTGAGCCAATTGCCGACGTGCCCGCCCATAAGCATCGCCGCCTCGCCCGCTGAAAACTGGTTCGCCACGCGTGTGGCATGCCCGGAGAGGAGCAGATCATACATGAACTCAAAGCCCTGCTTTGCCGCCTCGCTGTCCAGCGTGATGTCCGTCTCGTCCTCGTTCATAAAATCCCCGCCATAACTACGCACGTAGATGAGCCACTCGCCCCACCAGTTGTCCGTGAGCTCTGCGCCGTACTGCGCGACACCCGCGCCGCTTTTGATCGTCAACTTTTCGCAGGCGTCCGCAAAATCTGCCAGCGTCCACGTCTCGTCGGGATAGCCGAGTTGTTCGCTCTTCGGCTTTCCCTCATTGTACTCGTCGAACATCGTCTTATTGTAATACAGCAGCGAGAGGTTGCAGGTGACGGGCAGCCCGCGGATCGTGCCGTCGGACGTATAGAGACTGTCGATGACGTCCTCATAATAGATACTCGTATCAAAGTTTTCCGCCTCGATATAGGGGGAGAGATCCTCGAGCACGTAGTGATACTTGTTCTCCGCATCTAGGTTATTCGTGAAAATGAGGTCGGGCGCCTTCTTTGCGCTGATAAAACCGTCCTGGTTCGCGTTATAGAGCGGGCGGACGGGCACTTCCGGGTCCTGCGCGTTATACGCATCGCATACCTTCTGGATATACTCCTTCGTCGAAGTGGAGGCGACCAGCGTGAGCTCGTTAGCGGAAGCGCCTCCGCAAGCCGTCATCAGGCAGGCGGACGCCGCAAGGACCGCGCCGAGCAGAACGGGAATTACTCTCTTCTTCATAATTGTTTTTCCTCCTTAGAAATCGGTGACGTCTTCCTGCGGAACGTATCTCGAGACCATATCCAGCAGTTGGTTCACAGTGACGAGCTCGATGTCGTTGGGCAACAGCTCAAACAAGCTGTTGAGATAGGACATATCGTGCGACCATGCGTGCACGCAGACAATGGAATATCCTGCGATATCCGTATAATCCTTGACGGACGCCGTCTCCGTAATGTGCGCAACGGAATTTTGCAGGCTGATCTCGCTCCAAAGCGCGTCCGCTATGGTGACGAAAGGTTTGCCGTTCGACCAATACACGCTGTGGTTACCGCCCGCGTAAAAGACGCCCGTTGCAAAGAACCCGCCGTCGATATGTTCCTGTTTTCCAAATGCCTCGAGATAGCCGATATTCTGCGGATCGAGCATATCGATGATATTTACGTAACGCAGTCCCGCCTTTGCCATATACAGATCCGTCGCCTCCGCGAGGAACTCCGCATCCGAATAGTTGGAAGGATGACAGTACCCGATCCCCGAAGGACCCGCTATAAAGCTGTCCTGCCTGGTCATGTTCTCGTAATAATAATCGAGCACGGGCGAGCACAGATCCGCAAGCGTGGGCGCAATGCCCCATGTCATCGGAAATTCTCCGCGGTACGAACTGCCGAAATACTTTTCGTCGTACGGAAAAGTACCCATCTGGATCTGCATGTTATCGCCGTCGGTCAGGTAGAACGCCATGTAGTGCTTCCCCTCTTTCGGCGTGATCAACGCATCCTCGTACCGGGGCTTTGCCGTCTTTTGCAGCGCGGCAAGGATACTAAGGTTCTGCGCCCACTCGCTGGGGAGATTGTACGCGCCGTTGACGGATACGATGCTCGTGTACGTATCCTCGTTGACATTGCCGCCCGTTCCGAAAACAGGAATATTGTCTTCTGCCCAGCCCATGACCTTTTCAAAAAACGCAAGCCCCGAGGAACCGATGTAGGCGCTGTCTTCGATGGCGAACATATAATTTTTCGTCATGATGCAGTAGTCGATGTTCCCGTCAAAACTGTTGTGCAAATGGAAGATCATGTCGTTGTTGAGCCTGCCCTTATACGTGTCGAAACATTCCTCCTGCGTCATGGAACTGCCATCCGCCTTTTGTACGTAGCCGAGCTCTTCCAGCCTGACCTTGTACGCCGCGTCGCAAATCGCCCAGCCTTCCGCAGAGGCGATCGAGACCGCATTGTTGCGGGACATGTCCGCATTCGTGCTCTTATACAGCGTATAGCCCATATCCGTGACGGAGGAAGAGAAGATCTCAAACAGAGACCACAGATCTTCCGTTTCGTACCACATCGTATCGGGATACGCCTCTTTCAGAGAATTCAGATAACGCAGATAGTTTTCGTCCAGCGCGATATAGATGCCGCTCTCGCCCGTATCGCGTGCCACAAGCCCCTGAAGCGCGGAGAGCATCTCGCGCTGCGCGTTGTCCGCAAACGTACCCGTGAACACATACACCTCGTCCGCAGGCTCCGCGGCGGGGAAATAGTGTGTATTCTGCACCGTCTCTTCATCGTTCGGGCTCTGCCCGCAGCTCGCAAAAATGCCGAAACTGCACAACGTCAGGAGCATACCGAGCATCAAAGCCAACTTTTTCACGAATGTACCTCCTCCAAAGAATCGATCAACCCGTCCAGCCCGATCCGTGCCAGACAGATATATTTATCCGCTGCCCCGTAATAGAGGCGGATCGTTCCCCCTTCCGCGACGCTCCCGCAGGCAAAGACAACGTTCTTCACGAATCCGTTCCGCTCGTAAGGCATATCGGGCACAAGGAAGGGCTCTCTGCTGCGCGCGATGAGTTTTTCGGGCGCGTCGCCGTCGAACAGCGCAGCGCCGAGGCGGTAGGCGCAGCTCTCGTCCGCGCCATGGTAGATGACGAGCCAGCCTCTGTCCGTCCTGATGGGCACGGAGCTCGCACCGATCCGCGCGCTGTCCCACATGCCTTCCCGCACGCTCATCAGCAGTTTGTGATCTCCCCAAAAAGCGAGATTTTCGGACTGCGCGAGCCACATATTCGGCTTGGAAAATTCGGAGCAGGACGGGCGGTGGATCGCATAGTACTTCCCGCCGATCTTTTCAGGAAAGAGCGAAATATCCTTGTTGTCGGGGCACATGATGTTGATGGGCGGCGAAAAAGTGACAAAATCCTCCGTCGTGACCGCCGCCGTGCAGATGCCGTACTGCGATGCCGCCGTATAACTGATGAAATATGTATTCCCGAACCGTACGATGCGCGCGTCCTCAATGCCGTATGCCTCATACTTGTTGGAGGGTGCCATGCGGAACACGGGATCGATCTCGAAATCGACACCGTTTTCGCTGGTCGCGAGCAACAGAGAGGAAAAAGAAGTGAGATAGCGGTTCCCCTCCCCGTCCACCACGACGCGGCAGTCCGAAAAGTCAACGCTCGTATCCTGTCGGTCGAAACATTTGATGTCGACGGACGACGTCGTCTCGTTGAAAAAGGGAACGTACAGATACCGCTCGTCGTGGCACTTCGGGCGCTCCGCCACGCGCATCAAAAGCAGCGTCTTGCCGCGGAAGGTCGTAACGCCCGGGTTGAATACGCCGATCACCTCAAAATCTTCGGATGAAGGTCTTATCTGCTCCGGTACGATGATGGGGTTTTTCTCTTCTCTCGCCAAAAATGTCATGCGATCAACCGCCTTTGTGCTTGCATGTCTTTCTGAACACCACTTCCCCGAACACGGCATAGCCGCCCGGCTCGCCCTCCACGCAGAGAATGACGTCGCACGCCGAAGGCAGGCTGCGTTTCACTCGTTCGGGGATCGCCTCCGTCCGCTCGCCGGGCATGTCCGGCTTCCAGAACGGCTCCCATTTGTCGGTCAGTCCGAATCCCTCAAAATCTCCGTACAGCCAGATCATCCAGTCACACTCCTCCCCGATCTCGCGGACAGTCACGGAGAGCTCGTCCGCGTCCGGCGGCAGAACCACGTCCCGCAGCACCGCCATGGCACAGCAGGAACCCGCCGCGCAGGTCGTACTCAGCATGTCGCCACGCAACCCCGTACGTACCCGCTCCGCGTCGGGCGGGATCGTGAGCCGCAGCCCGTCACCGCCGCGCGAAAGAAGCGCCTTTCCGTCGTACGCCTCCCAGCGGTACCGCCTGCCGAGCGCGTTCCCCGCGAGCTCTCTCCCCCGTCTCCGCAGCGGCGGGCGCGTGAGCTCGAACGCGCACTGCGACGCAAAGGCGAAGAAAGCAGCATAATCGACGATCTCGAATTTCTCCTTATCGAGCGTAGCGGCAAAATCCGCGAAGTTCTCCGCCATGTTCGCCTCGTAACCGTAAATCGGCACAAAGGCGGGGCGGGCAGGGTCGTAATAACTCTCCAAATAGGCGCGCAGCCCGTCGCCATCTATCGTATAGTCGGTGCACAGATCGCCCCTGTTGTACCAATAGTACAGCCTGTCGGGATAGCGTACCGCAGTCTTGCCGCCGATCCGCAGGATCTCGCCCCGCGGCAGGCGCATATGCGGTTCGAGCATCGCGCCGTCCACGTCGCAAAACGAAAAGTACCGTTCCAGGCTTTCGCGGTCGCTGAACCAGAGATCGGCATACCGCATGCCCGTCCCCGCGAGGCACTCGTTCGTCTTACGGAAAAACGCCTCGGGGTGCGACGCCTCGCGCAGGCAAGTATACCCAACCCCGTTCGGCGCGATGGAAAAGAAGTCTTTCTCCTTCGCCGTTTCGAGATAATACTCCGCGAGCGCGGGCAACGCCCTGCAATGGTACGGGTTGAACGCCCAGTTGACGGGGACTTCCCCGCGCCGCGCGCTCAGCCACGCGTTGTTGTATAACTGCGACGCCATCTTCGGCGTGTCGCCCTCGTTCGCCGTGATCGTGATATAGACTTTGTTCTTCGGCCTCCCATATGCGCACCCAGGCTTGTTGAACGAGAACTGTGTCCGCCCGCAGGGCACAGCCGCGTGAAAAGAGAGGTTGAACGCGCCGTCCGTGCAATAGACGAAGTGACCGAACCGCGCCGCTTCCGCCGCCCAGCGCCACTCGGGCTCGTTCCACCCGCCGAGAGCACAGCAGCCCGTGAAAGAGCGCAACAGCTCCGCAAATACGGCGTACTCTTCGGGCGAGCCTTCGACCATGAAATCGTAGCTGCCACGCCTCCGCTCGTTGCAGGAGAGCAAGAAAATAAACTGCCGCTCGCGCACCGCCCTGTCTAATCCCCAATAGTTGAAGTTGGTGCGAAGCTTGCCGTCCGCGCGGCGGTAACGGTACCCGAGGCTGAACATCTCTTCGCGCGAACAGACGGGAAGAAATTCCTTCACCAGCCGCGCATAGACGGCGGAAAGCTCTTCCCCCGCACAGGAGACGTGCCCGACAACGGGGAGAGCGAAAAACACGTCTGTCCTTTCGCGGTACATGCGCGCGGGAACGGGTAGGAGCATTCTGCGCGAGGCAAGATTGTACGCGGCGACCCGCCCCTGCACGTCCTCTTCGTCAAAAAGGACAACACCGTTCAACCGCGCCGCAAACCGCGAAACGATCTCTTTCAGTTCGGATACAGGCTGGAGAAAGACATAACCGTACCGTTCCTTATACCAGCGCATGAACTCTTCGTCGCACCGCGAAAACCCGCCAGTCATCCAACGGCTCTCGGGCACACAGCCCCGATGGATAAAAAAGAGCGCGGCACCGTCTCTGTTTACAAGCCCCTGCAAAAACAGGCAAAGAAGGTGCGTCTCCGCATCCGCCGTCTGCGGGGCGATGCAAAAGACCTCCCCGCCCGCCTCTCTTGCGAACACGGAAACTTCCTCCTGCAAATTTTGAGCCGATGCAGTCACACTCTTTCACTTTCCCCTTTAAAATTTCCAAACAAAGCGCACTTCCGCCAATCCGATACAAGGGCGCCCTTTATGCCGAAATGCATTTTCTTTCGAAAAAATACATTGTTACTTTGAATTAACTATAACATGAAAGTAACTTGATGTCAATACTAAAATTAAAAATTGTTTAAGTTAATCTATTTTCGTTAATCAAATACGACTTTTGTTAACTTATTTTTTAATTTATCGAAAAAACACTTGCATTTGTCGGATCTTTATATTATAATAGTCTTACCAAATCATGAGGGAATGTGAAATAATGTCGAAAGTAACATTAGACAGCATTGCAAAAGAACTGAATATTTCAAAAGTTGCGGTGCACAAAGCGCTGAATGATAAGCCGGGGATCAGCGCGGAACTGCGCGCAAAAGTAAAGGAGACGGCGAAACAGCTCGGCTACCGCCCCTGCATCAGCCATTACAAGACGGGGCTGCACTTCATCTATGCGATCAAAAAAAGTTTCTTCCTCTTCGCAGGCGAACAATTCTACACGACCATCTATTACTTCTTGAATGCGGAATGCGAACGGATCGATTCGACACTCAATCTCCTCTTTTATGAGGACGACGACCTCGTGAGCACACTCAACAAAAAACTCGCGAGCTACAAACCGAGCATAGCAGGCGTATTCATAGCGGGAGAAGTCGGAAAATTGTCCCTGCAACAGCTGTGCGAACTGCGCATCCCCTTCGTGTTCATCGACTTCTTCTCCCCGCTGTATCCGTACAGCTACGTCTACCTCGACAATTACACGGCATCATACACGGCAACCCAGTACCTCATCGACCGAGGGCACCGCAAGATCGGGTTCGTGGGCGACATCACGACGACCTCCTCGATCAAAGACCGCTATTTCGGATACCTGAAAGCACTGTCAGACAACGGCATCCCCGCCCGCAACAACCACCTCGTCTGCAACAACATCGAGAAAATGAGCACCTATGAGGATATCCTGCCTGCCGACCTGCCCACAGCGTTCCTCTGCCACTGCGACAGCGCCGCCCATAAACTGTATCTTTTGCTGAAATTCAAAAACATATCCATTCCCGGCGACGTCTCCGTCCTCAGCTTCGACAACACCGACCTGTGCAAAACGATCGTGCCGCAGCTCACCTCGATCGGCGTCCCAAAAGAAAAATACGCAAAAAAGAGTCTCGAACTGATGCTCGAACAGCTTGAAAAACCCCACGCGGGCTGCGCGGCGCTCAAACCCTACCTGTGCGAACGCGAATCGGTCGCTCCCCCGCCCGCCGCGAAGGAATGAGCAGCAGCAGAGAATGCGCAGGCAACCGCAGAAAAACGAAAAACCTGGGGCAGTGCATATGCACTGCCCCTTTAAAACGCGCGGTGAAAGCTATGCGCTCTGCCGACGGTTAGTATGCAAAAGTAGATACGTCACATATTTTTATGGACGCGGTTTGTTATATAAGAAAACAAGCCATTGTTATAGTATAAGACCGACAATCTCCTCCCAATCATACAACTTCAACGTTCCACGAACGAGATGTGCCGCCATATAGCTTGCATGGCTTTCGTAAAAAATCTTCCTGTCGCAGTCGACGACGATCACGTGGAATGCATAGTCCGTCGTAAGACCACGTACGTTCCGATACCCGCATTCCTGTAAAACTTGCAGGATGCGTTTCAGTTCGGTTTTGCCGTGCCAACGGAGATACAATGGTTGCATAAAAAATACCTCTTGCGTTTTATTCCACAAAGAGGCACGAAAAAAGCCCATCGTCCGACGGGCTTTTGGAATGCATTTCTTTTTGCCCATCGATCAGCCTTTGGCACCTTACAAAAGCAGGTTGCCGTGCGGTCACAGGGGCTGTCCCTCACGCACTCTTTATGGTGAGATCAGTATAACAAAGACAACGCTCTATGTCAAGCAAAAATGATTTTGCTATTCTTGTCGGTTATTTCTCGCACGGGTGCGCCATACATACAATTTCCTGATTTATCTCTGTATTTTCCGCTATTGTACATGCAATCAGCAAAAACAATTTCATAGCAATTAAAATTATTGAATAATTTTGGAGCCCAAGTCCTAATATGTTGCTTTTAGGGAACAGGTTGAATATTATAGAAATTCCATAATCAAAGGAATAGAAACAGAGCAACGATTTTTCGTTGCTCTGTTTCCTTACTTGTATGCCGCAAAGCCCGTAACACCACCCACGAAAATGCATTCCGTCTTTGTGGTGTTCAAACTCTGCCGACGCTGGTGGAGCAGGCGAGAGTTGAACTCGCGTCTTACCGAATCGCCGAAAAGCTTTCTACACGCTTATGCCGCAATTTGCTTAGGGGCGCGATCTCTGCGACCGAAAAAGGCGCCCTGCAGAAGCCTGCGTACCGCCGCCGCGTCGGCTCCGTGCGCAGCGGCTGTTCCCCGCCTTTTTGACGCCCGCATCCCCCCGACGGGAAAAGAGGTGCGGACGGGTCGCTTAACGGTTAATTAAGCGGCATACGCGAACTGTGCGTTCGCGCGGGTTGCATTTTTATCTGCATTTAAATTTAGGCCGAATGTTTTATCGAGGTCACTCGTTCCTCGGCGTGCTTACTTCTCCACTCACCGGCAATCGAATCCGTGACTGCCCCATAATACAGTTGTAGTAATTCATCTTCACGCCGAAAAAGCGGCGTTACACTTTACTTCTCCACGCACCGAAAATCAGATCCGCGACTACCCCATAATATAATTGTTGCAATTCATCTTCACGCCGAAAAAAGCGGCGTTACACTTTACTCCTTCACGCACCGAAAACCAGATCCGTGACTGCCCCATAATACAGTTGTTGCAAATTCATCTTCACGCCGAAAAAGCGGCGTTACACTTTACTCCTTCACTCACCGAAAACCGGATCCGTGACTGCCCCATAATATAATTTTCACAAATCATCTTCACGCCGAAAAAGCGGCGTTACACTTTACTTCTCCACTCACCAGCAATCGAATCCGTGACTGCCCCATAATACAGTTGTAGTAATTCATCTTCACGCCGAAAAAGCGGCGTTACACTTTACTCCTTCACTCACCGAAAACCGGATCCGTGACGCCCCGTAATCTAATTTTCACAAATCATCTTCACGCCGAAAAAAGCGGCGTTACACTTTACCGTTATTTCTCGCACTCTGCTTGCGGGTAAAGCGAGGAACGGGCAGCCGTTCCGCAAAACGCCCATACAACGGTAGAAGAATTATACCGTTCCTTCTGCGGTTTGTCAATAGAATTTGCCGGCATACGCAAAAGAACCTTCCCCCTTTCTAAAAAGTTTTCCGAATGCTTGCAATAAAATTGACAAGGTGTGTAAAATATGGTATTATAATTTGGCATTGCAGTTTCAAAGCAATGTGAGCCGAGTGTGCAGAAGTACCCAAGTGGCTCAAGGGGCTCCCCTGCTAAGGGAGTAGTACGGGAAACCGTAGCGCGGGTTCAAATCCCGCCTTCTGCGCCAGCTTTTTTGCCCGTTGCCGTATGACAGCGGGCTTTTGGTTTGCCGCGCGGCATTCGCCGCGCGCTTTGCGACCCAAAAGCCGCGTGTTCCGGCAACGGGCACTTTCGCTTCGAGAGCGGGTTGCCGAAATAACGTGACGCGATCGGCGTGCTGCTGTCCCTTCCTTTTCGGGAACCGCTTGCAGAGCGCATAGCTTTCACCCGCATTTTAAAGGGGCAGTGCTCGTGCACTGCCCCCTTTTTCTGCGCCCGCCTTTCGGGGTACGCGTATTCACTTTTTATACGGGTCGACCCCGTAGAGCGCCTGCACGTTGTCACGATACGCGCGCATTTTTGCCGTCTGGCGCGTCTCGACGGTCTTGTCGAACTCCTCCAGCGCCTGCTTCTGCTCGCGGGTAAGGCGGGCGGGCACTTCTACGTGCACGGTGATGTACATATTGCCCGTTCCCATCCGCGTCCGTATGCCCTTGCCGCGCACGCAAAACACGGTGCCGCTCTGCGTGCCTTCGGGGATGAGGTATTCAAACGTTTCGTCGATCCCCGGCACCTGCACCTTGCCGCCCAGCGCCACCGTGGCATAGGATACGGGAAGTTCGATGTACAGATCCCTGTCCTTCCGCTTGAACAGCTTATGCGGCTCGACGCGGAAGATGACGATCAGATCGCCCGGCTCGCCGCCGCGCGGCGAAGCCTGCCCGAACCCCTTTTTGCGGATATAACTGTTTGTATCCGCGCCCGCAGGGATGTTGAGGGTGACGACCGTTTCCTTGCGGGTATACCCCTTGCCTTTGCAGTCCGGGCAGACTTCGGTGATCTTCCTGCCCGTGCCGCCGCAGGCGTCACAGGTGGCAAGGCGGATCGTTCTGCCGAACAGCGAATCCTGCGCATAGCGCACCTGCCCCGTCCCCTTGCACTTATCGCAGGTCGTATACGCGGTGCCGTTTTTCGCGCCCGTGCCCTTACAGCTTTGGCACGGCTCGTTGCGGGTATAGCGCAGCTCTTTGGTACAGCCCTTCGCCGCATCGAGGAAGGAGAGCACGACCTCTTTGGTGATGTCTTCGCCCTGCTGCGCGCTCTGGCGCTCTCCCCCGCCGCCGAAGCCCGAAAAGAACTCGCTGAAAATGTCTCCGAAGCCCGAAAAGCCGGAGAACCCGCCTCCGCCGCCGAAGCCCGAAAAACCGCTGCCGCCGCGCATGCCGGGGTGCTCCAGCTCATAATCGTATGCGGCGCGCTTTTGCGGGTCGGAAAGCACTTCGTGCGCCTCGTTCACCTCTTTGAACTTTGCCGCTGCGTTCGCGTCGTTGGGGTGCAGGTCGGGGTGGTACTGTTTGACCAGCTTGCGGTACGCCGCCTTGATGTCGGCGTCCGTCGCCTTCTTGTCGACGCCCAATATTTCGTAATAATTTTTTTGATCAGCCATGAAAAACACCTCTATTCACGCAAATCTCGCGCAAAGGCGCTGCGATTTGCCGTGATCCGAGGGAGACACCATTGTTCGCGGCTTTGCCGCTCTGCAATGGTTTCTCCGCTCTTTTCGCCCTTTTTCAGGGCTTCCTTATTATAGAACGGGCGAAAATTCACCCTCTTCCTCTACACCGCCCGCGCGGTGTAAAGGGCAAAAGCAAAAAGCGTGGTTTTTGCTTTTGCATGAAATTATTTAACGCGCCGCATTCACTCTTTCCGGATTGAGCCGCAGGTATGCGGTTATAGGGCTCCCGAAAATCGCAGCGTGCGAAGCACTGCGAGATTTTTGGGAAGAGGAGGAGCGGAGCGCGCATGCGAGCATTGCCCCTTGGGGCGATGCGAGAGCGCAGCCGACTGCTCCGACGAGGGTGCGCTTAGGCAAAAACGTGGTTTTGCCACGCGCAATTGGATTATTGGAAAATTAAAAAGATTCTCTACGGTGTCACCCTGAGCGAGCCGCCGAGAAGGAACGGCGGCGAGTCGAACGGGTCTTTGCCCCGCCGCGTGCGGGTCGGATACAGCCGATATTGCTTAACATGCTGTATACGGCTCTCGCGGTTTTTGAGAGCCCTTTGAAGAGAACCTTCTCACCCCTTTCTCGCCTTCCCCTCTAAGGGGAAGGGGGACCGCTTGCGGTGGATGAGGTGATACCGTCCCTATTTTCTTTTAAATAAGGTCGTTATCCCCTCATCAGGCGCTTCGCGCCAGCTTCCCCCCTGAGGAGGAAGCCTTGTATCATGCTCGCTTCCCGTACTCCTCTTCCCAAAAATCTCGCAGTGCTTCCGCACGCTGCGATTTTCGGGAGCCCTGTTTCGGGGAAGGTTTTATACCGCCGCTTCGGGCTTGCCGAGGCACTCACTCCCCGCTGTACGGGGCACGCCCGCGGGCGCGCGGCAAAACCTTGCTTTGCGCGCCACGGCGGAGCGCATTCGTGCCCGCGCGGCAAAACCTTTCAAACGCACGCAATGCCGCGAAAGATCGCGGCATTTATGCGCTGTTTTATTGCATCCTGCACTGCGGCTTTGCCGCCGCATGCGGGCTGTTACTGCTGGTGGAACTCTTCGTCGCCGCCTGCCTGCCCGCCGTTTGCGCCCGCGTCGCCCGACGCCTGCGCCTGCTGGTAGACCTTGGCAAAGATCTGCTGGCTCTCCTGCGTCAGCTTTTCGGTCGCCGCCTTGATGCGGTCGTCGTCGTCGGAAGCGAGCTCGTCTTTGGCGTGCTTTACCGCCTCTTCGAGCTGCGCCTTGTCTTCGGCGGAGAGCTTGTCGCCCAGCTCGCTTATCGACTTTTCGACGGTGAAGATCATGCCGTCCAGCTTGTTCTTGTTATCCACCTTCTCCTTGCGCTTCTTATCCTCTTCGGCGTACTGTTCCGCCTCCTTGACGGCGCGGTCGATGTCCGCCTCCGAAAGGTTGGTCGAGGAGGTGATGGTGATGTCCGTGCTCTTCTGCGTGCCGAGGTCTTTGGCGGTGACGTGTACGATGCCGTTCGCGTCCACGTCAAAGGTGACTTCGATCTGCGGCACGCCGCGCGGTGCGGGCGGGATGCCCGTCAGCTCGAACCTGCCGAGCGTCTTGTTGTCCTTCGCGAACTCACGCTCGCCCTGCAAAATGTGGATGTCCACCTGCGTCTGGTTGTCGGCAGCCGTAGAGAACACCTGCGACTTTTTGGCAGGAATGGTCGTGTTGCGCTCGATGAGCTTGGTGAACACGCCGCCCAGCGTTTCAATGCCGAGCGAGAGCGGCATGACGTCCAGAAGCAGCACGTCTTTTACGTCGCCCGAAAGCACGCCGCCCTGGATCGCCGCGCCGATCGCGACGCATTCGTCGGGGTTGATGCCCTTGAACGGCTCTTTGCCCGTGATGCTCTTCACTTTATCGACAACGGCAGGGATACGCGTGGAACCGCCGACGAGGATGACCTTGTCGATGTCCGCATACGTCAGCCCCGCATCCTTCATGGCAAGGCGCATCGGCTCGCTCGTCTTTTCAACGAGGTCGGCGGTCAGCGCGTCGAACTTCTGGCGGGTGAGGTTGATGTCAAGGTGCTTCGGCCCCTCTGCCGTCGCCGTGATGAAGGGCAGGTTGACGTTGGTCGTGGTCATGCCCGAAAGTTCGATCTTCGCCTTTTCGGCTGCCTCTTTGAGCCGCTGCATCGCCATCTTGTCTTTGGAGAGGTCGACGCCCTCTTTCGCCTTGAATTCGTCCACAAGGTAGTCCATGATGCGCTTGTCGAAGTCGTCGCCGCCGAGCATGTTGTTGCCGTTGGTGGCAAGCACTTCGAACACGCCGTCGCCGATCTCCAGAATGGACACGTCGAACGTGCCGCCGCCGAGGTCGTAGATCATGACTTTGTGGTTGTTCGCGTCCTTATCCAAGCCGTAGGCGAGCGCCGCCGCCGTCGGCTCGTTGATGATGCGCAGAACGTTCAGCCCCGCGATCTTGCCCGCATCTTTGGTCGCCTGGCGCTGGCTGTCGGTGAAGTACGCCGGGCAGGTGATGACGGCGTCCGTCACCTTGGTGCCGAGGTAGCTTTCCGCGTCCGCTTTGAGTTTGGAAAGGATCATAGCGGAAATTTCCTGCGGGGAATACTTTTTGCCGTCGATGTCCACTTTGTAGTCGCTGCCCATGTGGCGCTTGATGGAGATGACCGTGCGGTCGGGGTTGGCAACAGCCTGGCGCTTTGCCACCTGCCCGACGATACGGCTGCCGTCCTTTTGGAACGCGACGACGGAAGGCGTGGTGCGCGCGCCTTCGGGGTTGGGGATGACGACGGCTTCGCCGCCCTCCATAACTGCTACGCACGAGTTGGTCGTGCCCAGATCGATACCGATAACTTTGCTCATATATATCACTCCTTTTCGGAAACACTGTTCCTTGTTTTTTTATTTTTTATCTGCACCGCCTCGCGGCGGAATTGCATTTGATTTTTATAAAATTTTTATATAAAATACTTCCTTGCAAAAGCAAAAACCACGCTTTTTGCTTTTGCACCCTGCACCGCACGGGCGGTGTGACGGAAGAGGGTGAAGCCGCGGCATTCCTATAATGGTGTGCCCCAAAAGATGCCGCGGCGAGGGAGAAACCGCTGCCGAGCGGCTTTGCCGCGAACGGCGGTGTCGCCCTCAAATCGCAGAAAATCGCAGGCAGCAGCCTGCCGAGATTTTCGCGAGCTATGTTGTAACTTTCACCTGCGCATACCGCAAAACCTTCTCCCCCCGCTTATACCCTTTGAGGAACACTTCCTTCACGTAACCGGGCTCGACGCCGTCGGCGGCGGGTTCGCTGAGGATCGCCTCGCAAAAAGCAGGGTCAAACTCCTCGTCTTTCGGGTCGATCGCCTCGATGCCCTCCTCTTCCAACAGCTTTTGGAAGGAGCGCAGCACAAGTTCGATGCCCTTTTTCGTATTCTCGTCCGCGCAGGAAGCAAGCGCGCGTTCAAGGTTGTCGCCCACGGGCAGGATCTTTAAAAGCACGTCTGCCTTGCCGTCAAGGTAGGCGTTGCGGCGGGTCTGCTCGTTGCGCTTGCGGAAATTATCGAATTCTGCGGCGGCGCGCATCCATTTGTCTTTGTAGTCGGCAGCCTCCGCGCGGGCGGCTTCCAGCTCCTTTTCGCGCTTTTCACGCTTTTCGCACTTGTTGTGCCCGTGCCCGCATTCTCCCTGCCGCTCGGGCCCGCCGCACTGCCCGTGCCCGCACTCCTTCTGTTTTGCCTTTTCCTGCCCGCAGCATGCCTGCTCTTCGGGCTGCGCTTCCTCTGCGGGGAGCGCCTCTTCGCCTTGTACGGGCTTCTTTTCTTCACTCATCTTTGTTGTCCTTCTTGTCTTTGTTTTTGCCGCCGATCAGCTCTTCCAGCGCCTTCCCTACGTTTTCAAGCACCGCAATGACTTTGGAATAATCCATGCGGATGGGCCCGATCACGCCGTACGTACCGAGGTTTTTGCCCCCCGCCGAGTACGTCGCCGTCACGACGGAGCAATCTTCGGGCACGTCTTTATCCTCTCCCGAGCCGATCTTCACGTTGATCTGGATCTCGTCGTCCTCGTCGCCCACGATCTCTGCGATCTTATCCTTGCTGGATATGACGGAGAGGAAATTTTTGACGTTGCCGATGTCCTCGTATTCGGGGTGATTGAAGATCTTTTCGGGGCCTGCGAGCACGATGTCCTCTTCGCGCGGGCGGGCATAGCTTTTGAGCGCTTCGATGACCTCCGCCATGACCTGGCGGTACTGCACGAATTCGCCGAGCGCTTCCGCCTCCACCTCGCGCGCTTCCGAAAGCGCTTTGCCGCAGAACAGCTTGCACAAGAGGCGCGAAACGTTGTTCACTTCCTCATCCGGCATCGTTTCGGGGATATCGATGAAGTTATCCCGCAGGATGCGCGAGCCCGTGACGATGACAAGAAGCGCGCGTCCGTCCCCGCAGGGCAGCAGCGTCATGCTGCGGATGCGCTCCTCTTCGGCGTTGGGCAGGGCGGCGACGGACGTATAGTCGGTCAGCTCGCTGATAACGTTCGCAACGCTGCGGATCAGATGCTCCACATCCGCCGTTTTGTCGCTGAACGCGCCGCTGATGTAATCGAGGTCGGCGGCGGAAAGGTCGCCGTGCTGCATCAGCTCTTCAATGTAAAAACGGTACGCCTGCGGCGAAGGCACCCTGCCGCCCGAAGTGTGGAACTGCGTCAGGTACCCGAGCTCTTCCAGCGAAGCAAGCTCGTTGCGCACCGTGGCGGAGCTTACATCCGTCAGGTGCTTTTCGGTGATCGCCTTGCTGGATACGGGCACCGCCGAGTTGATATACTCGTCGACGACGATCTGCAAGATGCGCTTTTTGCGATCGGACATCTTCACGGCAGCCACCCCCTTTCCGCTTTTTGGCACTGAGGTTTTTACAATGTTAGCACTCCATGCCTTCAAGTGCTAACGCTATTATATTCTTATTGTGCCCCGTTGTCAAGGGTTTTGTGCCATAATTTTTAAGTTTTTTTCGGGCGGGGAAGCTCCTCCCCTTTTCGCGCGCGCACGAGCGCTTTTTTCCGCAAAACCGAAGGCGGCGCGCCCTTCGGCGCGCCGCCCCCGGATATCGGTAGGTTATTATAATGGAGTGAGCCAAGCACGGAACGCGGCCCCGCCGCGTTTTCTGCCGCTATTGTACCACGGAAGAGCGCCGCTTGTCAAACAATAATTAACCAAAGTTAACTAAAATTACGGGAAAAATACCCCGCCGCTTCGGGCGGGGTTTTGCACGCGTTCTACGGCGCTCCCCGCAGGGAGCGCCGCCGCACCGCCCTGAAAGGGCTTACATCTGTTTTTTCAGCTCGTCTGCAATGCTCTTGCCCGCGCTCGTGCCGATGCGGTCTGCCCCCGCGGCGGCGAGCCTGCGCACGTCCTCTGCCGTGCGGATGCCGCCAGACGCCTTTACGCTGCACGCCTCCCCCGCGACCTGTTTGAGCGCGGCGATGTCTTCGACCGTGGCGCCGCCGCCGAAGTAGCCCGTGCTCGTTTTCAGGAACGCCGCCCCGCCGTCGCGCGCGGCGGCGGCGGCTTTGAGCATCTCGTCGCGGGTGAGCAGAGAAGTTTCAAGAATGGCTTTGACGGGTCTGCCCTTCGCCGCCTTCACGACCTTTTTCACTTCGCGCTTGACGTAGCCGTAATTCCCGTTTTTGACGGCGGAAAGGCAGATGACCATGTCGATCTCGTTGGCGCCGTCCAGCACGGCGCGCTTGGTCTCGAACACCTTCGTCTCCGTCTTGTTTTCGCCCATGGGGAAGCCGACGACGCAGGCGATCTTCACCTCGGGCGCCCGTTTCAGGAAGGAATAGCAGGCGGAAACGTACACGGGCTGCACGCATACGGAGCAGAACCCGTACTCCGCCGCCTCGGCGCGGTATTTGAAGGACACGCCCTCAAAGTCCACGCTGCCGTCTGCGACTTCGGTCACGGCGTCCGGCGGGGAGGAGAGGGCCGGGACCTCGTCCAGCACCTCGCCTATGCGGCGCGCGCTGGCCAGGGAGCGGGTCAGCATCAGAAAGACGTTTGAAATGAGGATCAGGGAGTTCATGACCTGGAGAACGTAGCTCAAAAACCCGGTCAGCTCCCCGACCTGGAGCTGGGAATCCGACACCATTCCGCCGCCGAACCACATGATCGAGACGATGGAAGTGTACATCGCCAGCTGGAAGAAGGGGAGGTTCAGCACTGCCCGGCGGAAGGTACCGAGGCTGGTCTCCATGAGCGTGACGTTTACTCCGCTGAACTTTTCCTCCTCGTACTCACCGCGCACGAAGGCCTTGACGGCGCGGATGGCCGTCAGGTTCTCCTGCACGACGGCGTTCAGACGGTCCACCGCGCGCTGGAGCACGGCATAGCGCGGGGCGACGCTGCGCACCACGAAGAACATTATGAGACCCAGCACAGGCGCGCAGATGATAAAGACGAGGGCCAGCCTGGCGTTCATCATGACTGAGAGCCCAACGCCCATGACGAGCATCACCGGGCTGCGCACCAGCGGCCTCAGCCCGCCGATGACGGAGTTCTGGATGACGGTGACGTCCGTGGTCATCCTCGTGACGAGGCTGGAGGTCTCGAACCGGTCCAGGTTCTGGAACGCGTATTCCTGGACCTTTTTGAACTGCTCCTTGCGAATGTTCGCTCCCCAGCCGTAGGCGGCGCGGGCGGCGAAGCGCGCATAGAGCAGGCCGGCTGCCAGGGCCAGCAGGGCGCATGCGCCCATCTGCGCGCCCTTGACCAGTATGTAATGCACGTCCCGGCTTGCCGCGCCGACGTCTATGAGGTCCGCCATGAGGACGGGGATCACGAGCTCGAAGCAGGTCTCGACCAGTACGAGGGCCATGCCGAGAAAGAGGTCTCGCCTATATTGGTGCAGACAGGAGAAGAGACGCTTGAGTTCAG
>CASDPE010000015.1 GCA_949282395.1 uncultured Bacillota bacterium
AAGGGCGAGCACGCCCGCCCGTAACCATTTTTTCATACTCCCTCCTTACTTCCTCCGCGCGGAGGGAAGGAAGCCCCTTCACCCCGCGAAAAAGCCTTGCACGATCTCCCACAGCCGCGAAGCGTACTGCACGCTGCCGCCCGTCGCCTCGCCCGCGAAACAGAGCGGCGGGTACACGACGCACCACCAGTTCTGCCCTGCGGCGGCGCCGAGCTCGACGATGAGCGCGTCATACACGCCCGCTTCCAGCGTGACGCCTTCGTAAACGCGCGCGGGGAAGGCTTCCTTGCGCAAAGACGCCTTTGCACCGTATGCAAAGCCCGCCTCCGCGAGCACCTTCTCCGCCGCCGCTTCCAGCGCGGGCAGGCGCGCCGCGATCCGCTCCATCGCCTGCCGCTTTTCGGCGCACTCCGCCGCGACGGGGATGAGCGCCTCCACGAGCGCGTCCTTTACGGCGTACTTGACCTGCTGGTCTGCCGCCGAATCGGAATTGGCGCGGACGTGCATGCGCAGGTACGCCGCAGGTTCCGCCGCGGGCTGCCCCGCCCCTTCGGGCGAGGCGAGCACCGCCGCCGCAGCCGTCACGATCAGTATGGATAGCGCCAGAAAAACTATGCAGAATTTTTTCATGAAAAAACCTCCCTGCCCGCCCCCGCGCGTGCCGCCTTTGCGCGGCGCCCGCCGAAGGGCGCGGGCTCCCCTGTTATTGCCCGCCGTGAAAGGGTTTATACCCGCACGGCAAAAAACGCCCGCGGAGCGCCTGCCCGCGGAGCGCGCTGCTCTGCAATTTTTTTATGCACGGAAATTTCCGCACGGGTCTTGACGGGGCTCCCGTTCCGTGGTATGATAAAAAAAAGGCGTTTTGCGGGGAGGCCCGCGCGCCTTGCAAGGGGGAAAGATGGAATATGTGATCCTCATCGCGCCCGGCGCCGCCGTGCTGGCGCTGCTTTTTGCACTGTTTACGGCACGGAAGGTGCTGAAAATGCCCGAAGCGGAGTGCACGCGCGGCATTGCCGCCGTCATCCGCAAGGGGGCGAACGCCTTTCTGAAACGGCAGTACGCGGTGGTCGCCGTCTTTTTCGGCGCGATGTTCCTTGTGCTCGGCGTGCTGGCGCTGATCGGGTTCGTTTCGCCCTTTATGCCCTTCGCCTTCCTCACGGGCGGCGTGTTTTCGGGGCTTTCGGGCTTTTTGGGAATGAAGATCGCAACGGCGGCGAACGCGCGCACGGCGACGGCGGCGGAAAAGAGCCTGAACAAGGGGCTGCGCGCCGCCTTTTCGGCGGGCAGCGTGATGGGGATGGTCGTCGTCGGGCTGGGGCTGTGCGACCTTTCCATATGGTATTTTGTGCTCAAAGGCTTTTACGGCGTCATGCAGACCGACCTGACCGAAGCGGCGTTCATCGCCACGAACATGATCACCTTCGGCATGGGCGCTTCGAGCATGGCGCTGTTCGCGCGCGTGGGCGGCGGCATCTTCACCAAAGCCGCCGACGTGGGCGCCGACCTTGTGGGCAAAGTCGAAGCGGACATCCCCGAAGACGACCACCGCAACCCCGCCGTGATCGCCGACAACGTGGGCGACAACGTGGGCGACGTTGCGGGCATGGGCGCGGATCTATACGAATCGTACGTCGGCTCGCTGCTTTCGGCGATGGCGCTGGGCGTGGCGGCGGGGCTGGAATACCTCGGCGCGCTCATCCCGCTCGGCATTGCGGCGATCGGCGTGCTGTTCTCGGTCGTCGGCTCCTTCCTCGTGCGCACGAAGGAAGGGGCGACGCAGAAGGGGCTGCTGCGCGCGCTGCGCGCGGGCACATGGTTCGCGGCGGGAGCGACCGCCGCGGCGAGCGCGCTGTTTTTATGGCTCGCCGCACCCGAAAACATCCTCGTCATCGTGCCCGTTCTCATCGGGCTTGCCGCGGGCGTGCTGATCGGGCTTCTGACCGAAGTGTTCACGAGCGCTTCGTACCGCCCCACCAGAAAGCTGGCGGACACGGCGGAGAGCGGCGCGGGGCCTGTGCTCATCAACGGCACGGCGCTGGGCATGCTCTCTACGGCGGCGCCCGTGCTCATCATCGCGGCGGCGGTGCTCGGTTCGTACTTCGTGCTCGGCGGCGGCAACATGGGCATGTTCGGCGTGGGCGTTGCGGCGGTCGGCATGCTCTCCACCCTCGGCATCACCCTGTCTACGGACGCATACGGGCCGGTCGCGGACAACGCGGGCGGCATTGCGCAGATGGCGCACATGGACGAAGAGGTGCGCCGTCGCACCGACGCGCTCGATTCGCTCGGCAACACGACGGCGGCGACGGGCAAGGGGTTTGCCATCGGCTCGGCAATGCTCACGGCGCTGGCGCTGCTCTCCTCCTTCTATGTGCAGATGGAAACGCTCGCGCAGGAAAACAACATCGCCTTCACCTTCGCGTTGGAGATCACCAACCCCGTCGTGCTCATCGGCGTGTTCATCGGCGCGATGCTGCCCTTCCTGTTTTCGGCGCTCACGATGTCTGCCGTGGGCAAGAGCGCGCAGCAGATCGTGCTCGAAGTGCGGCGGCAATTTTCCGCCGACGAGGGCATTCTGGCAGGGAAGAGCGACCCCGACTACGGCAGGTGCGTGCGCATGTGCACCAAGTCCGCGCAAAAGCAGATGATCCTGCCCGCCGTGATCGCCGTGCTCTCCCCCATCGCCGTGGGGCTGTTGCTCGGTGCGAACGGCGTGATGGGGCTGCTGCTCGGCTCGTCGGTGACGGGATTTTTGCTCGCCGTGTTCATGAGCAACAGCGGCGGCGCATGGGACAATGCGAAAAAGTTCATCGAAGACGGGCACCTCGGCGGCAAGGGCAGCAGCGCGCACAAGGCCGCCGTCATCGGCGATACCGTGGGCGACCCCTTCAAGGATACGTCCGGCCCTTCGCTGAACATTCTCATCAAGCTCATCTCGGTGGTGGCGATCGTCTTTGCCGAAGTCATTCTGGTGGCGGGGCTGCTGTAAAACCGTTCTCCTTCCGCCGCAGGCGCGCCTGCGGCGGATTTTTCGTCTTCGGCGGAGGCTGCCCGCGCAAAACCCTTTACTTCCCGCGCGGGCAGGCGTATAATATCATAAGGAAAGCGGGCGGGCACGCTCCCTCTCCCTATATTATAAAATAAGGAAACAAGGAGGCGCGCCGATGCGCATCGCAGGATTGCAGAAAACAACGCTTTTAGACTTCCCGGGAAAGGTCGCCTGCACCGTGTTTTTGGCAGGGTGCAACTTCCGCTGCCCCTTCTGCCAGAATGCGGAGATCATCGGCGGCTGCCCCGAAGAGATGCCCGAAGAGGCGTTCTTCTCCTTTTTAAAAAAGCGGCAGGGGCTGTTGGACGGCGTGTGCGTTTCGGGCGGGGAACCGCTTACGGGCGACATCGCGCCCTTTTTGCGGAAGATCAAAGAGCTGGGCTTTTCCGTCAAGCTGGATACGAACGGCGCCTTCCCCGATAAGCTCAAAGCGCTCGCCGCGGAGAAGCTCATCGACTTTGTAGCAATGGACATCAAAAGCAGCCCCGCGCGCTACCCCGTGCTCGCGGGCGTGAAGTGCGACGTCGGCAAAATACAGGAGAGCGCCGCCTTCCTGCTCGGCGGCAGCCTCCCCTACGAACTGCGCACGACCTGCGTAAAGCCGCTGCACCGCCCCGAAGATTTTCTCCGCATCGGGCAGTGGCTCGCGGGCGCGAAGGCGTACTTTTTGCAGAACTTCCGCCAGAGCGACACCGTGCCCGCCAAGGGGCTTGCGCCCTTTGCCCCCGCCGAACTCACGGCGATCAGAAGCCTGCTTTTGCCCTATATCCCGAACGTGAAAATACGCGGGGAATGAGCCGCCCTTTCCGGCAGCACGTCACACAACAGGCAAAGCGCCCTTCTTCATGCGAAGAAGGGCGCTTTGCCGCTGTTTTCCGTCAGGTGTAGTACAGCACGTAATCCGCGCCGGAGGCGATGGCGGCATAGCCGTCGGACGTGCCGACGCTCCCGCCGTATTCCGCTCCGCTGCCGATGATGTTCCAGGAGTGCCATTCGTCGTTTACGCTGCCGCCGATATAATCGCCGATACAGATCGAACCGCCGTTGTTCGCAAACGCAAGCCCCGCGTGCCCGCAGATCTCCTCAACCGCGGCGCTGAACGGGACGCCGAGATCGGCGTTTGCGGCGCAGAGATCGAAATATTCCTGCTTTTCAAGATAGTATACATAGTCCGTTTTTTCGACCAGCACTTCCTCCGCCGTGCGGATCTCCATGGAAAAATCGAGGGATACGCAGTCGTTTTTCACATACAGATACTTGTTCGCGATCGAATCGTCCGCCGCCGAAAGGTCGGCGGGCGCGGAAACGCTTTCGTACACGTACACAAGCTCGTCCCCGTTCCCGATCACCGTATCGATGTCTTTCTTTTCGCCGTTCACGTACACGTTCCAGACATGCGTCGCTTTGTTTTCCAGCGGTCCGGAATTCGTGTTGTCCACATACGAAGTGATGTCCATGGAACGGAGAGACTTGTCGTCGTTCAGGCTGACCGCCAGGCAAAAGAGATCTGTATCGAAATACTCCACGAGGATCGCATACGCGCTTTTATCCTCCTTACGCAGCTGCGCCTCCACATCGACGTAGGTCACGGGCGTTTCTTTCGATGCGTCCACGATCTGCGCCGTAAAATCCACCCGCGAAACGCCGAGTTCGACCGTTTCCCGCGCCGTTCCGTTCTGCTCCTCTTCCGTGGTCCCGCCGCAGGCGGCAAACGCGCAGAGCGCGCCGAGGCAGAGCAGGATCGCTAAAAATTTTTTCATGTCCTTCTTCTCCTTGCTTTATTTGTTTTTCTTTTTTATTTGCAGAAGATCGGGTTCGTAATGGCGTAGCCGCCGTCCGGCGATTCCGTTTCGATCACCACATAATCTCCGGCTTTCAAAGTCAGTTCCGTTTCGGACGTGCAGGAATTTTCGCCGCTCTCCGATTCGGAAAACACTTCCCCGTTCACGATCACGCGCACCGTGCCGACCGCCGCGTTATAAAGGACTTCCGTACGCAGCGTGTATGCTCCGGGGGCGACCGCGTCCCCGTAGCTCGTCCCTTTTATGTCGGCGAGCACGACGGGCCCGTTGGAGAGGAAGGAGTGCCCGCTTTTCAGCGCCGCCAAAAATGCCTCCGTCGTGACGGACTCCATCCGCACATACGTGCGCGGGTTTTTGGAATGCTGCGTTTCATACCCGTGATTATCCGACCCCGCCGTCGCCGGGATATAGTACCCCGCGCTGAGATACTCGAACCACTTGTTTTTTGCGGCGAGATTCGTGCCGCTCATCGGCGATTCCGCTTTGCCGTTCCACAGCTCATACCCGTCGAACCCGAAATCAGGGAGCTCTTCCAGATAGTCGAACCCCATGACGTCAAGGCGGGCGGGATGATTGATCTGCACAAACGTCGTATCGGATTTAGCCTCTTCGATCATGGCGATCACGTCTTCTTTGCTTTCAAACGCATACCCGTACGCCGTATCCGTATTCAATACGTTGATATGCCCTTTGTCCGCGCTCGTCACCTCGACGCCGGCAAGGGCGAGCGTGTCTTCGTACAGCGCCCCCGTTTTCAGGAACTCCGACGTGCCGTCCACGCTGTTATGATCCGTCAGCGCCGCGACGCCGAGATTCATTGCCAGATCGTACCGATACATGTCGTACGGGCTGTCTTTTCCGTCGCTGTAAACGGAATGCTGGTGCAGATCGGCGGAATAATACCCCTTTTCCCGCAGATCGAACAGCCGTTCCAGCTGTATGGACGGAAAGCGCTGCGGAAGCTGATTTTTGATCTGCAGCTGCACCGTATACGGCTTATACTGCGAATCTTTATAAAACGTCAGGGTGTAGTTCCCTTTTTCAAGAGAAAAACCGAACCTGCCCGCATAATCCGTCAGGTAAAACTGCTCCTCCTGCGTTTCCTCTTCCACGCAGAGGATCCCGCACGTGACAAAATCCTCTCCTTCAAACACCTGTCCGCTGACTTCCGCGTATACGGGTTCTTCCGCCGTTCCCGGCGTTTCGGGCTGCGGACCGCCCTCCTCCGCCGTGCCGCCCGCACACCCGACCGCCGCAAACAGCAGGCACAGCGCCAGGAGCGCGCCGAGCAATCTGTTCTTCTTCATCCGACTTTCCTCCGGTTTTCCGTCCGTATTTTAAAATCTTTATCAGTGTAGCAGACCGTTGTAAAAAATTTTTGCAGAATTTTCCACGGATTTGTAATAAAAAGTAAACATTTTTATATAATTGTAAAATTTTTCCCGCTCTTCGGGCGGGATTTATGACACATTGCATGTTTTTTGTGAAACACAATATCTTGTGTTTCACGGATTTTTTTTGCCACAATATATTGACAATAAAAAGCAATGGTGCTATAATGGGATCCTACCCGCTCAAAGGACAGACTACACAACGGGGGGGAAAGGAGAGAAACCATGTACAAAGTTATCAAACGGGACGGGCAGATCGTCGACTTCGACATCAAAAAGATCGCGAACGCGATCACCAAGGCGTTCGACGCCAAACAGCGGCAGTACTGCGAGAGCGTCATCGACTTCCTCGCGCTGAAAGTGACCGCGGACTTCGAGCCGAAGGTCAAAGAGAACCGCATCGCCGTCGAAGACATTCAGGACAGCGTGGAAGCCGTCCTTTCGGAGGCGGGGTATGCGGACGTCGCGAAGGCGTACATCCTCTACCGCAAGCAGCGTGAAAAGATCCGCAACATGAAGAGCACCATGCTCGACTACAAGTCGCTCGTAGACAGCTACGTGAAGGCGACGGACTGGCGCGTGAAGGAAAATTCCACCGTGACCTATTCCGTGGGCGGACTGATCCTTTCCAACAGCGGCGCGATCACGGCGAATTACTGGCTTTCGGAGATCTACGACGAAGAAGTCGCCAACGCGCACCGCAATGCGGAGATCCACATCCACGACCTTTCCATGCTGACAGGCTACTGCGCGGGCTGGTCGCTCAAACAGCTCATCCAGGAGGGCTTGGGCGGCATCCCCGGCAAGATCACTTCTGCGCCCGCAAAGCACCTTGCCACGCTGTGCAACCAGATGGTCAACTTCCTCGGCATCATGCAGAACGAATGGGCGGGCGCACAGGCGTTTTCCTCCTTCGATACCTATCTTGCGCCCTTCGTCAAGGCGGACAACCTCAGCTATGACGAAGTGAAAAAGTGCATTGAAAGCTTTATCTACGGCGTGAACACCCCTTCGCGCTGGGGCACGCAGGCGCCGTTTTCGAACATCACGCTGGACTGGACGGTGCCGAACGACCTTGCCGAACTCCCCGCGATCGTCGGCGGCAAGGAGCAGAACTTCAAATACAAAGACTGCAAAAAAGAGATGGACATGGTGAACAAGGCGTTCATCGAGGTCATGATCGAGGGCGACGCGAACGGCCGCGGCTTCCAATACCCCATCCCGACCTATTCCATCACCAAAAACTTCGACTGGTCGGACACCGAAAACAACCGCCTGCTGTTTGAAATGACGAGCAAGTACGGCACGCCGTATTTCTCCAACTACGTCAATTCGGACATGGAGCCGAGCGACATCCGCAGCATGTGCTGCCGCCTGCGCCTCGACCTTCGCGAACTGCGCAAAAAGAGCGGCGGGTACTTCGGCAGCGGCGAATCGACGGGCTCGGTCGGCGTGGTGACCATCAACATGCCGCGCATCGCCTACCAGAGCCGCGACGAGGCGGAATTTTTCCGCCGCCTTGACAGGCTGATGGACGTTGCGGCGCGCTCGCTCAAAACAAAGCGCACGGTCATCACCAAACTTTTAGACGAGGGGCTGTACCCCTACACCAAGCGCTACCTCGGCACCTTTGCCAACCACTTCTCCACCATCGGGCTGGTGGGCATGAACGAAGCCGCGCTCAACGCGAAGTGGATCGGCAAGGATATGACGCACGAAGAGGCGCAGGAGTTCACCAAACGCGTGCTGAACCACATGCGCGAACGGCTTTCGGACTACCAGGAGATGTACGGCGACCTGTACAACCTGGAAGCGACGCCCGCCGAGAGCACGACCTACCGCTTTGCCAAGCACGACAAAGAGCAGTTCCCCGACATCATCACCGCCAACGAGAACGGCAAGCCGTACTACACGAACAGCTCGCACCTGCCCGTCGGCTTTACGGACGACGTGTTCGACGCGCTGGACATTCAGGACGAATTGCAGACGCTGTACACCTCGGGCACGGTGTTCCACGCCTTCCTCGGCGAAAAACTGCCCGGCTGGCAGTCGGCGGCAAAGCTGGTCAAAAAGATCGCGGACAACTACAAACTCCCCTACTACACCCTTTCGCCGACCTACTCCGTCTGCAAAGACCACGGGTACCTTGCGGGCGAGCAGTATGTGTGCCCGCACTGCGGCGCAAAGACGGAAGTGTACAGCCGCATCACGGGCTACTACCGCCCCGTGCAGAACTGGAACGACGGCAAGGCGCAGGAGTTCAAGGACAGGAAGGTGTATGACATCGCGCATTCCGTGCTCAAAAAGCACGGCGTGACGGCGGAAACGGCGCAGCAGGTCTGCGAAGCGGCGGGGCTGGACGGGCCCGTGCTGTTCACGCGCAGCGGCTGCCCCAACTGCAAAACGAGCAAACTGATGCTGGACAAGGCGGGCGTGAAATACAAGACGGTCAACGCCGAAGAGAATGCGGAAATGACCCGCAAGTACGGCGTGAAGAAGGCGCCTTCGCTGCTCGTGCCCGACGGCAACGGGTTCAAGACCTACGACAACGCGAGCGAGATCCGCAAATACATCGAGAGCATCGGCTGACATGTACGACATTCTGATCATCGGCGCGGGCGCGGCAGGGATGACCTCCGCGCTCTACGCGCTGCGCAACGGGAAAAAGGTGCTCCTTTTGGAGAGCGAAAGCCTGGGCGGGCAGATCGCAACGTCGCCGCGCCTTGAAAACTACCCCTCCGTGCGGTCGATCAGCGGCGAAGAGTTTGCAGACAACCTGTTCGAGCAGATCTCTTCCCTCGGCGCGGACGTAGAGATCGAGCGCGCCACACGCATCGAAAAGCGCGGCGAGGGCGACTTTTTCGTCCACACCGAATTCGGCGGATACGCGGCAAAGAGCGTGATCATCGCCGCAGGCGTAAAGCACAAGGAATTGAAGACGAAGCACGACCGCACCGGTCTTGTGGGCAAGGGCGTGTACTACTGCGCGGTGTGCGACGGCCCTTTTTATAAGGGGAAAGAAGTCGCCGTCATCGGCGACGCGAACACGGCGCTGCAATACGCGCTGCTGCTTTCGGGCTACTGCAAAAAGGTGTACGTGTATACGCTGTTCGATAAATTCTTCGGCGACGCGAGCCTCGTGAAGGCGCTGCGCGGCAAAGAGAACATCGAAGTGCGCCCGAACACGAGCGTCACCGATTTTATCGGCGATAACGAACTTTGCGCCATCGAATACAAGGATAAGGACGGCAAGTTCTGCCGCCACGAGATCCCCGCCGTGTTCGTTGCGATCGGGCAGGTGCCCGACAATGCGGCGTTCACAGACGTTGCCGATTTAGACAAGGACGGCTACATCCTCGCCGACGAGAGCTGCAAGACGCGCACGGCAGGCGTGTTCGTGGCGGGCGACTGCCGCACGAAGGCGGTACGGCAGGTCAGCACCGCCGTGGGCGACGGCGCCGTCGCCGCGACGAACGCCTCGCTCTATTTAGAGAGCCTTGCTTAAAACCTGTTTATCCTCTTTCGTTTTGAAAAAGCAGCAGGGGCTGCCCGTTCGGGCAGCCCCTGCTGCTTTGTTTTTTCTATCCGCGGGGCGCGCCTCTTCGGCGAGGCGCGCCCCGCGGAACAAATCTTTTTTCGGGATACGTTTTTACAGAACGCCGCCGTTCGTCCGGATCACGTCGGCATAAAAGTGCGCGGAGTCTTTTAAAGTGCGTTCCTGCGTTCCGTAATCGACGTAAATGAGCCCGAAGCGCTTGTCGTACCCCTCTGCCCATTCAAAGTTATCCAACAGCGACCAATACTGGTACCCGAGCACGGGAATGTTTTCTTCGACCGCGCGGTGCAGGCAGATAAGGTAGCGGCGGAGAAAGTCGATGCGCTGCGGGTCGTGCACCTTTCCGTCCGCCATCACCCAATCGAGGTTCGCCATCCCGTTTTCGCAAACGAGCAGCGGCAGGCGGTAGCGTTCGTATAAAAATTTGGGCAGCCAATACAGCGCTTCGGGAGAAACGACCCAATCCATCGCCGTGCGGGGCATCCCCTCCTTCACGCGAGGGTTCCTGCCTTCGGGCAGGTCGTAAAAATCAGCGCCCGTATAACAGTTGAATCCGTAAAAATCCAACGGCGCGCAGATGATCTTTTTGTCCGCTTCCGATACAAGGGGCTGCAAAAGCCCTTCGAATCTCCCCAAAACGATCCCGTCGCTGTACGCCATGTTGCCGGAGGCGAACGTCGCCTCGTACGCGGCGCGCACGTCCTCTTCCTTTTCCGAACGGGGCAAAGAGGGCGAATTTGCCATGGCAAACCCGATAATCGGCGGCAGCTTGGCATGCGCGCGGATCGCCGCGGCAGCCTTGCCGTGCGCGAGCATGACCACGCGCATGATCTTGGCGAGCGTTTCATCGTCGTTCTTTTCAAACGGCGCATGCACGCCATACCCGTAGCCCAAGCCCACAAAGCACTGCGGCTCGTTGATCGTCATCCAATACCGCACCTTGCCCGAAAGCGCGCGGACAACGACTTCGGCATAGTCCGCAAACAGGTCGGCGACCGTTTCGTTTTTCCAGCCGCCCATCGCGTACGCCCACATGGGCAGATCCCAATGGAACAGCGTACACATCGGCTCGATGCCCGCCGCCGTCAGTTCGTTGACAAGGTCGACGTAAAATTGCAGTCCCTTTTGGTTGACCGTGCCCTTTTCGTCCGAGATCACGCGCGGCCAGGAAACGGAAAAACGGTAACTTTTCAGCCCGAGCTCCTTCATCAGCGCGATGTCCTCGCGGTAGCGGTGGTAATGGTCGCAGGCGACGTTGCCCGTATCGCCGTGCTTGACGTGCCCCGCCGAGAGCGAGTCCCAGATGCTCGGAACTTTGCCATCCTCGTTGTAAGCGCCTTCGATCTGGTACGCGGCAGCCGCCGCGCCCCATAAAAAGTTTTTCGGAAATCGCATGGAACTTTCTCTCCTTTCGGTTTCGCCGCACCCGTTTATCGGCGCAGCGAACCGAGGTTTTCCGCCCCGCCGCGCGCTTTGCATGCAGCCTGCACAACGATTATACCACAGCCCCGAAAGTTTTTCAACTGTTCTGTGCCTTTTGCCCGCGGGCGGAAAAAACAAAGAAACAGGTCGGCATGAAAGCCGCCCTTTCGCCAGCCGCCTCTGTCACGAACGGATATCGCTTCACTATTTCTTCTACGTCCGCTTTCGTCATGATGTACCCTCGTTCCCGTTGCTTCGACGCCATCATACCATACTTTCTTCCGCAAAAATTCCCAACTTTTTGCGGATCAGCCAACTTCTGCCTTTCCTCCGCAACAAAAAAGCGTCACATTCTGCGACTTTATCCGACTGCTGAAGATCCTTCCGCTCGGCACTTTCCCGCACTTGCCCTTTACGCATCCTCCTCTTTCGGCAATTTCGGTACTTTTATCTTCGTGCAAAAGCACTTGATCCCCTTAAACAGACGCCCGTTGGCAAGGTTTACAAACCCCTGCGCAAAGTTGTACGGCATTCTTTTCCCCGCCGCCATAGACATGGTGACAAGCGAACCGCTTTCAAGAACGCGCCGCAAAAACATCGCGCCTTTGATCTTGTTGTCCTTCTCCGCCCCCTCCGGCAGTTTCTGCGCCGCCTTCCTCTGCCTGTCCGCAATGCTCAAAACGGCGGAATAAAGGATCTTGCCCATAAGCCCCGCCTTTTCAAGGTTTGAAAAGCGGCTCTCCATGGTGATCGGCTTTGCTTTCGGAAGCGGAGAAATTTTCAGACCGCTCATTTTTTCAAACAGGGGATCCGTAAGCCCGATAAAGCCTGCGCCGGCGTAAACTTTGCCGGCTTCCTCGCTATACGGAGAAACATTTTTGCCTTCGATCCGGACAGACTTTGCAAGAACGACCGTTTGGCTGTCCGAACAGAGCTGCAATTCGTATTCGCCGCCCTCCGAAACCCAATCGTTTTCCTTGACGTCGAAGTATCTCAGATCCGCTTTGGGAACGGTCAGCTCCGCCCTGACGCTTTCGCCCGCCTTCACATACACCTTTTGAAAGGCGCGGAGCTCGCGTTCTGGTTTGAAGATATCGCTTTGCGGCGCCTTTACGTAGAGCTGCACGACTTCCGCGCCGTCGCGCTTACCGTTGTTGGTAACTTCGCAGGAAACGGTGAACTTCTCCCCGTCCTCCCGCACGTTCATATCCCGATACCCGAACGTCGTATAAGACAGCCCGTGACCGAACGGATAGCGCACCTGCTTTTTCGCGGTCGTATAATAGCGGTAGCCGACGAAGACGCTCTCTTTATAAACTTCATTGGCGGTCTTCCCGAACTCGTTTCCGAAGGGCACGTCTTCATATCCGAGCGGCCATGTTTCGGCGAGCCTGCCCGAAGGGTTTGCTCTTCCGAACAAAAGGTCTGCGCACGCCCTTCCGCCGTTTTGCCCCGGAAGGTACATATTGAGGACGGCGCTCGCCTTCTCTGCAAACGGAAGCTCGACGGGAGAGCCGCCGAAGAGCACGACGATCACCTTTTTGCCCGCCTTAATGAACGCGTCGATGAGCGCGAGCTGGTTTTCGGGCAGGCGCATATCCTCACGATCGGCGCCCTCGCTCTCCACATAGTCGGTAAGCCCCGCAAAGACCAGAACTTTTTTATATCCCGCCGAACGGCTCAGCGCTTCGCCGATGTATGTTTGCTCTGTATCCGTCCTGTTTTCGGCATATCCGCGGGCATATGCATAGCGGATGCCCATTGCGTTGAACGCATCCTTGGGCGTTGTCAGCTTTGTGGGGTTTATCATCGAACTGCCCGCGCCCTGGTAACGCATTTTTTCGAACAAGTCCCCGCAGACGAACAGCTCTTCCGTTGTTTCCAACGGCAAAATACCGTCGTTTTTTAAAAGCACGGCGCAGTCCTCGGCAATTTCGCAGGCGAGGCGGTCGTTTGCTTCAAAATCGCAGTCGTCCGGCTGCTGCCGCACATACTTCTCAACGAGCGTCAGAACATTTTTAACGGCTTCATCGAGGACTTCCGGCGGGAGCGCGCCGCTCTTTACGCCGTCCAAGATCCATTTGCGGCAAATGGCGGTATCGCCCGGCATTTCAAGATCGAGCCCCGCCTGCAACGATCTCACGCGGTCGTGCATGGCGCCCCAATCGGTCATCACAAGCCCGTCAAAGCCCCATTCCTTGCGCAGCACGTCGGTCAACAGCCACTTATTTTCGCAACAGTATTCGCCGTTGATCTTGTTGTAGGCGCACATCATCGTAGCGGGGTGCGACTCTTTCACAACTATCGCAAACACTTTGAGGTAAATTTCGCGGATGGCGCGCATATCGGCAACGGAATCACCCATAAAACGAAAATTTTCGCTGTTGTTGAGCGCGAAATGCTTGACGGAAACGCCGACGCCCTCGCCCTGAATGCCGTTCACCTCGGCGGCAGCCATCTTGCCCGCAAGGTACGGGTCTTCGGAAAAATATTCGAAGTTGCGCCCCGCAACAGGGTTGCGCTTGATGTTCGCCCCGGGGCCGAGCACCACGTGAATGCCGTATTTGTGCGCCTCTTTCCCGATCGCGGCGCCTATTTTACGGGAATTTTCAGGGTTCCAGCCGCAGGCAACGGTCGCCGCCGTGGGGAAAGCCGTAGCGGGAAGGCCGCCCGTCACGCCGTTGTCCCCACCTTCCGTCTGAACGCGCAATCCGTGCGGGCCGTCCGACATGCGAAGGGAGGGTATCCCCAGCCGAGGCACAGGGTTCGTATACATAAAGTCGGTACCCGACACAAGCGCCGCCTTTTCCTCGGCAGTCAACTGCTTTATCCATTGCCCTGCATTCATAAAACTCGCCCTCTTGTTCGTTCTTCACAAAAATTATACACCGTTTATCGGCAAAAGTCTTGCAAATTTATTTCGCTTTCGTAACAATTGTTTTAACTTCGGAGATTTTACCATAGTAAATATCGATCACAACTATCTTTGTACCGTAACGGGCAACCTGCCAGGCATCCCCATCCGTGTATTTTAAAAGAATGACCCGATCTTTTCCCATTCGCTCGTCAGCCTTCCCGTCGACCCGATGGCGCCCTATAAAGACGAATGTTTCATTGTTCCTTGCCGCAGCGGAGAACGTGAACTACGATCTGTAAAAGAAAAAGACCGCCCAAAAACGGTCTTAAAAACAAAATTTACTTCCCAAAAACTCCCCAATTCGTCCTTCATGCAAAACCACGCAGAGGATTCCCCTGCGTGGTTTTCTCATTTGCCCCTGACGATTGGGGAGAAATGACGTTCGTGCTCAGAGCGAAAGCGGCGAGCTTTGCCCTGCAGGGGCAAGGAGAAAAGAACAAGGGAACCGCATAAGCAGTTTTTTTGTGGCTGCTCCTGACAATTGTGGAAAAATAACGTTCGGTGAGGTGTGTGGTGGCGAAGTCCGCGCGAGCCGAACTTTGCGCCGCAGTCGCAAGCCCTGTGGGGGCATCATAGGTAGCCATCATGAGCGAACAAAAAAGACATTCACGCAAAAAACCTCGGTCTTACCGAGGTTGTTGCCATTTATACGGGCGAAGGCGGTACTTTTTTGAGGGGTAAAATTGGGGGAAAAAAGACATAAGGTCCGTTCGGACGGCAGATCATTCGAGGGGGTATCTCTTTTCTATATCAAAATCAATGCAGCGGGTAAACAATTGTAAAAGTTCCAGGCAATCCACATAAGCGTATCTTTGCCCGATTATAAAATCGTCGGCAGGGTTGCAGCATTGCAGTTCGTCGAGAGAAGACAGGATGTGTTTCACCAGTTTGTTCAAAACATCAGGTTTCCTTTGTGATTGCAACTTCATTGTATAACTCCTCATAAGAATAAGGTTTTGCATCGTTTTGCGAGAGCAAGATGTTTTCGTAAAATTTTCTATCAAGATCGGGAAGATCGATGCGCGAAAGGAAGATTTTCAGGTTTTCGAGCGTTAAAAATCGATAGGGATACATTGCTTTGCAAAAATCCCTATCGAAGGTAAAGAGTATGTAACGGCTGATCAAAAGTTGCAGCGGGATATCTTTATAGCGACGGTAGTCGCGAAGGAAATGTTCTTTATATCTTTTCCAATCTTTCCGGACGGTTTGTTGTTCATAGTGCAGAGGTTCTTGCAATCCGTTGGCATCTTTCGAATAATTTTCTTTATTAAAAATCAGTTGGATAAAGTTATGAAAATGAGAGTATTTAGTGTTTGAATCGGGATGAAACCAATAATATGCAGATTCAAGTACGGCAATAAAAGCAGGGAAATTATCCGATTCGGATTTTGAAGATACGGCATTTCTCATTAAATTAAAAACAGGATCATTGACTAACAATCTTGCCATAATTTACCAAAAAAGGCGTTTTTTATTTATTATACGCCTTTTTCGGGCAGGCAAACGATATAAAATGTATCGTTTGCGGAATAATTGAGATAATGTGATTATTTTACATAATATCATAAAATAAAACAATAAGAGAAATCAAAAGGGAGAAAGCCGAAGCGCAATTCCCATAGGGAATAAAATCAAAATCATATTCTAATAAGAATTGTACTTTCAAGCGACAGATTGTAAAGTAAAAGCCATCGGGGAATGCATCCGATGGTTTTTACTGTTACGACAAATAAAGCATGAGGAGCCTGTTTTACGGGTATACCGTGCGATAGGACGCTATAGCAAGAGCAACACCTGTTAACGGATTGGTCGGGTAGTTTACTATTTTAGGATCTGTGCAAACCACCGGTTCACTGGTTTTGACTTGTTCGGGCAGCGCGGGCAGTTCGCGCGAAGGTAAATGCCTGTTTATCGACGAGCGCATCTTCCGCGCCATGAGCAAGGACGAAAGAGCGCATTCAAAAAGGAAACCACGAAATAACAATCGCATCAAAGCAGCCAACTCGATGGATTCAAGCCGAGGGAAACGCCTCGGCTTTTTTGCGGCAGAAAAGCAGCCTTCCCATAACGCGGACAAAGAAAACCCCGCTCAATTTTGCTCACTCGCGCATATTCCATAAGCAGAACAAATATTTCATATTCAAATTCGTGATATTGAAACGGTTTTCGTTTGATTGACAGCCGCAGGCTGCCGGGGCTATAATGGCACCATCAAACAAACGCAGGCAACAAAGGCGTTGCGAAGCCTCCGAAACATAAGGGGCTTTGCGGCGCCTTTTTTGTTTGCGCACTTGGAGGTATGTATGATGAATGTTCCCCAGATCTTTGCATCCGACGTCTTCAACTGTCAGGTGATGCAGGAGCGTCTCCCCAAGGAGATCTATAAGTCGCTCGTCAGGACCATCCGCTTCGGGCACCCGCTCGACATGGGCGTTGCGAACGTCGTCGCGAACGCCATGAAGGACTGGGCGGTGGAAAAGGGCGCGACCCACTTCACGCACTGGTTCCAGCCCATGACGGGCATCACGGCGGAAAAGCACGACAGCTTCATTTCGCCCACCAAGGACGGCAAGGTCATCATGGAGTTTTCGGGCAAGGAGCTTGTGATGGGCGAGCCGGACGCCTCCTCCTTCCCCTCGGGCGGGGTGCGCGCCACCTTCGAAGCGCGCGGCTACACGGCGTGGGATCCCACGTCCTTCGCCTTCGTCAAAGACGGCACCCTCTACATCCCCACTGCGTTCTTCTCGTACAGCGGCGAGGTACTCGACAAAAAGACGCCGCTTTTAAAGAGCATGGAGGCGCTCAACCGTGAGGCGCTGCGCATTTTGCGGCTGTTCGGCAACACGACGGCGCAGCGCGTCATCGCGCAGGTCGGGGCGGAGCAGGAGTACTTCCTCATCGACCGCGCCGTCTACGAAAAGCGCAAAGACCTCATCTTCACGGGCAGGACGCTCTTCGGCGCCAAGCCGCCCAAGGGGCAGGAGCTTGAAGACCACTATTTCTGCCCCATCAAGCCGCGCGTTTCGGCGTTCATGAAGGAGCTCGACGAAGAACTGTGGCGGTACGGCATCCTCGCCAAGACCAAGCACAACGAGGTCGCGCCCGCCCAGCACGAGCTTGCACCCATCTTCACTTCCATCAACGTGGCGTCCGACCAGAACCAGCTGATGATGGAGATCATGAAGGAAGTCGCAAGCCGCCACGGGCTCGTGTGCCTGCTGCACGAAAAGCCCTTTGAGGGCATCAACGGCTCGGGCAAGCACAACAACTGGTCGATGGGCACGGATACGGGGCTCAACCTGCTCGACCCGGGCACGACGCCCGCCGAAAACGGGCAGTTCATGCTCTTTTTGATGGCGGTCATCAAGGCGGTCAACGACCACCAGGATCTTCTGCGCCTCTGTGTGGCGAGCGCGGGCAACGACCACCGCCTCGGCGCGAACGAAGCCCCGCCCGCCATCGTCTCCGTATTCGTGGGCGAAGAGCTCGAAGCCATCCTCGCGGCGCTCGAAAAAGAGGAAACATACAAGGGCTCCGACCGCAAGGTGATGAAGCTGGGCGTCGATTCGCTGCCCGTCATCCCCAAGGATACGACGGACAGGAACCGCACCTCGCCCTTCGCCTTCACGGGCAACAAGTTTGAGTTCCGCATGGTGGGCTCCTCCTTCTCGCTCGCAGGGCCCAACATCACCATCAATGCGATCGTCGCGGATACCCTCAGGCAGTTTGCCGACGAGCTGGAAAAAGCCCCCGACTTCACGGCGGCGCTCCACGCCCTCGTCGTGCGCACCATCCGCGAGAACAAGCGCATCATCTTCAACGGCAACAACTATTCGCCCGAATGGACGGAGGAAGCCGCCCGCCGCGGGCTGTGCAACCTCAAAAACGCCGCCGAGGCGCTGCCCCGTTTTGCGGACGAGAAGAACATCGCCCTCTTTGAGCGCATGAAGGTGTTCACGGCGCGCGAAGTCGTCACCCGCACCGAGATCATGCTGGAAAACTACTCCAAAGTACTCGGCATCGAAGGCTTGACCATGCTCGACATGGCGCGGCGCGACATCTTCCCCGCCGTCAGCGGCTATGTGCGCGAGCTTGCAAAGACGGCTGCCGACGTGAAAGCGGCGCTCCCCGGGGCGGAGACGCCCGCCGAGGAAGAGACGGCAAGGGCGCTCCTTGCCTTGGGCACCGAGATCGCCGCGAAGGCGAAGGAGCTTGAAGCGCTGCTTTGCAAGGCGCAGACCGTTTCCGAAGCGGCGGCGCAGGCGACGTTCTTTGCGGAGAAGGTGCTCCCCGTCATGCAGCAGCTGCGCTCCGCCGCAGACCGTGCGGAGAGCCTCACCGACGAAAAGGCATGGCCCTTCCCGACGTACGGCGATCTGCTGTTCAGCGTGACTTAAAAATACGGGAGAAGCGGCGCAGCCCCTTGCCGCGCCGCCTTCCCGGACACAACTTGCAATTGAGAGACTATGAACGAATTTCGGAGGTAACTTTATGGACATTTTCGGATCGGCGGGCGTCTGGTTTCTGATCGGCGCCATCCTCGTCTGGTTCATGCAGGCTGGGTTTGCCATGGTGGAAACAGGCTTCACGCGCGCAAAGCACGCGGGCAACATCATCATGAAGAACCTTTTGGACTTCTGCCTCGGCACCATCGTGTTTATCCTGCTCGGGGCGGGGCTTCTGATGGGAGAGGACGCCCTCTTCGGGCTGGTCGGCATCCCCAACTTAGACCTCTTTACCAACTTTGCGACGTATGACTGGTCGAGCTTCTTCTTCAACCTCGTGTTCTGCGCGACGACGGCGACCATCGTTTCGGGCGCCATGGCAGAGCGCACCAAGTTCCTTTCCTACTGCATCTACTCCCTCGTCATCAGCGCGGTGGTCTATCCCATCGAAGCGCACTGGGTGTGGGGCGGCGGCTGGCTGACCAATGAGATCGCGGGCGTATACTACGTTGACTTTGCGGGCTCCTCGCTCATCCACATGGTGGGCGGCATCTCCTCCTTCATCGGCGCGCTCATCTTAGGTCCCCGCTACGGGAAATACCTGGATAAGAACGGCAGGCCCACCCTCCTGCGCAGGGAGGCAAAGTCCGTCCGCGCCATCCCGGGGCACAACATCCCCATCGGCGCGCTCGGCGTGTTCATCCTCTGGTTCTGCTGGTACGGTTTCAACGGCGCGGCGACTTCGGGCATGACGCAGCTCGCGCAGGTCCTCGTCACGACGACGGTCGCGGCGGCGACGGGCACCATCTCGACGATGGTCTTTACCTGGATCAAGAACAAGAAGCCCGATGTCTCCATGACGCTGAACGGCTCTTTGGCGGGGCTCGTTGCCGTGACGGCGGGCTGCGCGAACATCGATGTCGTCGGCGCCTTCTTCATCGGGCTCGTGGCGGGCATCCTCGTCGACGTCGCCGTCGAAGTCATCGATAAAAAGCTGCACGTCGACGACCCCGTGGGCGCCATCGCGGTGCACGGCGTGAACGGGCTTTGGGGCACCATTGCCGTCGGGCTCTTTTCCACAGGCATCAACCCCGTAGGCGATTCGGCGCAGAAAGGGCTCTTTTACGGCGGCGGCTTCAACATGCTGGGCGTACAGCTTTTGGGCGTCGTGTGCATCGCGGCATGGACGATCGTCTGCATGGTCGGGCTCTTCTTCCTGCTCAAAAAGACGGTCGGTCTGCGCGCTTCCAAGATCGAAGAGCTCGAAGGGCTTGACAAGCACGAGCACGGGCTGGTCAGCGCCTACGCAAACTTTGCGCCCGTTCCCCTTGCGGCGGAAATGCTCGACCCCGATCTGCCCGTTGCAGAGGGCGCGCCCGAACAGGCGGCTTCTGCCGAACCGCCCGCCATGCCCGAGGCTGTTCCCGTCATCCATACGAAGGGAAGGGATGAAAAACTTTCCAAGGTCGTCATTGTGGCGAAGCAGTCTAAGTTCGAAGAGCTGAAAGAGGCGCTCAACGCCATCGGCGTCACGGGCATCACGGTGACGCAGGTACTCGGCTGCGGCGTGGAAAAGGGCGCGAGCGAGTACTACCGCGGCGTAAAGGTGGATATGGATCTTCTGCCCAAGGTCAAGGCGGAAGTCGTCGTCAGCAAGGTGCCCGTCGAAAAGGTCGTTGAGGCGGCGCGCAAAGCGCTCTATACGGGGCACATCGGCGACGGCAAGATCTTCGTCTATGACGTGGAAGACGTCGTCCGCGTGCGCACCGGCGAGAGCGGCTACGACGCCTTGCAGGAAGAAGAATAACTTTTGCTCACACTCTCTACATAATCCAAGGGGAGCGCTCCCGCCCTGTGCGGGGGCGCTTCTCTTTTGCCTCCGCCGCAGTATGGAAATGAAGCAGCGCTCCTACCAAGGTATGAAATTCTATAAGATAAACTTATAACATGCATAAAAAAGTACGAACTTACAACACATGCGCATTGCTTGACCGCAAAAGCCGTCAGGAATATAATGGCAGTATCTTTTCACAAAACGGCAAGGAGGTTCGGGGTCTCCCCGAAAAAACGGGTTATGAGAGAAGGTGAATTCCGCGACCCTTCGGGGTGCGCCGTGGTGGGCGTCATCGACCGCAGCGGCAACAAAATGACGGGCGAGGGCATGATCCAAGCCATCGAAGTCATGCACGACCGTTCCAACGGCCTCGGCGGCGGCTTCGCGGGCTACGGCATCTACCCGCACTACAAAGACTTTTACGCCTTCCATCTCTTTTTTGATACGCAGAAGGCGCAGGAAGAGACGGAAGCGTTTTTCAAGAGGCATTTTGAGATCGTGTACGCTTCCGAGATCCAGACGCGCAAAATGCCCGCGATCCGGAACGAGCCCGTCATCTTCCGCTATTTTTTGGCGCCGCTGCCGCAAAAACTTGCCAATTCCCATCTTTCCGAGCGGGAGTATGTGGCGCGCTGCGTCATCCGCATCAACAGCGAGATCGGCGGCGCATACGTCTTTTCCTGCGGCAAGAACATGGGCATCTTCAAGGGGGTGGGCTATCCCGAAGACATCGGCAGATTTTACCGCCTTGAAGAGTACGAGGGCTACGCCTGGACGTGCCACGGCAGATACCCCACCAACACCCCGGGCTGGTGGGGCGGCGCGCACCCCTTCGGGCTGTTGGATCTCTCCGTCGTGCACAACGGCGAGATCTCCTCTTACGACGCCAACCGTCGCTACATGGAGATGTTCGGCTACAAGTGTACGCTGCAAACGGATACCGAAGTCATCACCTACATCATCGACTATCTCGTGCGGCGGCAGGGGCTGACCTTAGAGGAAGTTTCGCACGTCATCGCGGCGTCCTTCTGGTCGACCATCGAGCGCAAGGAAGAGCCCGCGCGCAGCCGGGAGACGCTCCTTCGCAGGATGTTCCCCTCCCTCCTTATCACGGGGCCGTTCTCCATCATCGTCGGCTTTGAAGGCGGCATCATGGGGCTGTGCGACAGGCTCAAACTGCGCTCCATGATCTGCGCGGAGAAGGGCGACAAGGCGTACATTTCCAGCGAGGAGAGCGCCGTGCGGCGCATCGAACCCTCGCTCGATAAAATTTACTCCCCAGCGGGCGGCGAGGCGGTCATCTACGAACTCTATCAGCAGGGAGGGCGGGCATAATGGAACTGTATATACGACCCGACTATGAAGTCATCCGCAACGAAGCGCGCTGCATCGCCTGCCGCGTCTGCGAACGGCAGTGTGCCAACGAAGTGCATTCCTTCGACCCCGAAACGGGGCTCATGCGCGCGGACGAGAGCAAATGCGTCAACTGCCACCGCTGCGTCAGCCTGTGCCCCACGCACGCATTAAAGATCGTCAAGACGGACGATACCTACCGCGAAAACGCCAACTGGGAGGCGCAGACCATCCACGAAGTGTACCGCCAGGCGAACACGGGCGGCGTGCTCCTCTCTTCCATGGGCAACCCCAAGCCCTATCCCGTGTTCTGGGATAAACTGCTCATCAACGCGTCGCAGGTCACCAACCCGCCCATCGACCCCTTACGCGAGCCCATGGAGACGCAGCTGTACCTCGGCAAGCACACCGTGAAAGTCGAACGGGACGAAAACGGGCGCTTAAAAGATACCCTTCCGCCGCAGTTAAAACTCTCCGTTCCCGTCCTCTTTTCGGCGATGAGCTACGGTTCCATTTCCTACAACGCGCATGAGAGCCTCGCGCGGGCGGCGGAAGCGCTCGGCACCTACTACAACACGGGCGAGGGCGGGCTGCACAAAGACTTTTACAAGTACGGCAAGCACACCATCGTGCAGGTGGCTTCGGGCAGGTTCGGCGTGCATAAAGAATATTTAGAAGCTGCCGCCGCCATCGAGATCAAGATGGGGCAGGGCGCAAAGCCGGGCATCGGCGGGCATCTGCCCGGCGGCAAGATCAGCGAAGACGTCTCTAAAACGCGCATGATCCCGCAGGGCGTGGACGCCATCTCTCCCGCGCCCCATCACGACATCTATTCCATTGAAGACTTGAAGCAGCTCGTCGACTCCCTCAAAGAGGCGACGGAGTACAAAAAGCCGATCATCGTCAAGATCGCGGCGGTGCATAACGCGGCGGCGATCGCGAGCGGCATCGCGCGGAGCGGGGCGGACATCATCGCCATCGACGGCTTCCGCGGCGGCACGGGCGCGGCGCCCACCCGCATCCGCGACAACGTGGGCATCCCCATCGAGATGGCGCTCGCCCAGATCGATCAGCGCCTGCGCGAAGAGGGCATCCGCGACAATGTGTCTATCCTCGTCGGCGGCTCCGTGCGTTCGAGCGCGGACGTCGTCAAGGCGATCGCACTCGGCGCGGACGCCTGCTACATCGGCACGGCGGCGCTTTTGGCGCTCGGGTGCCATCTCTGCCGCTCCTGCCATACGGGCAAGTGCAACTGGGGCATCGCCACGCAGCGGCCCGATCTTGTCAAGCGCCTCAACCCCGACCTCGGCTATGAGCGGCTCGTCAATCTCGTTTCCGCATGGAAGCATGAGATCGAGGAGATGATGGGCGGCATGGGCATCAACTCGCTGGAAGCCCTCCGCGGCAACCGCCTGATGCTGCGCGGCATCGGGCTCACCGACACCGAGCTCCGCCTTCTGGGCGTGCGCTACGCGGGCGATTCCTTGTGAGCGCGGGAGGAAAAACGATGAAACGCATCTATGTCAACGAAAAATGGTGCCTCGGGTGCCATCTCTGCGAATACGAATGCGCCTATGCGAACGCGGGCATTGCCGATATGGTACGGGCGCTCAAAGGAAAGACCATTCATCCCCGCGTGCATGTGGAGGATGCGGGCGACGTGCACTTTGCCGTCAACTGCCGCCACTGCACCGACCCCGTCTGCGTACAGAGCTGCATTTCGGGCGCGCTTACGAAGGGCGAGGACGGCATTGTGCGCATCGACAAGCAAAAATGCGTCGGGTGCCTCACCTGCGTGCTCGTCTGCCCCTACGGCGCGGTGCTGCCCTCCCCCGAGGGCCACGCCGCCATGAAGTGCCAGCTGTGCACCGACAACAGGATGGGCGAGCCCAACTGCGTCAAACACTGCCCGAACGGCGCCATCGTCTATGAAGAGAGGGAGGCAGCGCAATGAAACGATATCCTTACGTCATCCTCGGCGGTTCGGTCGCCGCCGTTGCCGCCGTCGAAGGCATCCGCTCCGAGGACAAAAAGGGAGAGATCCTCGTCGTCGGCGAAGAGCCCTGTAAAGCATACGGGCGGCCGCTCATTTCCTATTATCTTTTGGGCGAGACCGACCTTCCGCGCATGGACTACCGCCCCGAGACCTTCTATGAAGAGAACCACGTTATGCTGCGCCTCGGCGTGCGGGCAGAACGCATCGACCCCGCGCAAAAGATAGTCACCCTTTCGGGCGGCGAGCAGATCGGCTATGAAAAGCTCCTCGTTGCGACGGGCTCCCGCCCCTTCGACCCGCCCATGGAGGGCATCGAACGCGTCAAAGAGCGCTTTCATTTCATGACGAAGGCGGACGCGCTCGCCCTCGACAAGGCGCTCTCGCCCGAAAAGCGGGTGCTCATCGTGGGCGCGGGGCTCATCGGGCTCAAATGCTTCGAAGGCATTGCGGCGCGCGCCAAGAGCGTTGCGATCGTCGATCTGGCAGACCGCATCCTGCCCGCCATCCTCGACGAAGCGGGCGCAAAGATGGTGCAGAGCGCGCTGGAAGCACGCGGCGCGGCGTTCTTCCTTTCAGACAGCGTATTGCGCTTTGACGGCAATACCGCCCGCTTGAAGAGCGGGAAGACGGTGGAGTTCGACCTCCTCGTCATCGCCGTCGGCGTGCGGCCGAACACGGAACTTGTCAAAGAGGCGGGCGGGGAAGTGCGCCGCGGCATCGCCGTCGATGAATGCGGCAGGACGAGCCTCCCCGATATCTTCGCTGCGGGCGACTGCGCGGAGAGCTTCGACATCGCAAGCGGCACGAACAGGGTGCTGGCGCTCCTGCCGAGCGCCGCCTTTCAGGGGCGGCAAGGCAAAACTTGAAAACGCCGTCGCCTTCAACTCCATCGGGTTTTTCGGTACGCACGTCATGACGGCGGGCGTGTACGAAGGAGAGGAGTACTGCGAGCGCACCGAACGCACCTACAAAGCGCTTTTCACAAAGGACGGACTGCTGAAAGGCTTTATTTTGATCAATCTTCCCGAACGGGCGGGCATCTACTTGAAGCTCCTCAAAGAGCGCATCCCGCTCTCAAAGGTCGACTTTGAGGCGCTGAAAACTTCCCCCGCGTGGAGCGCGTTCTCCCCCGAAGCGCGGGCAAAAAACTTTGCACGGGAGGTGTGAAATGAAGATCTACGCAGACGGGATGCACTATGCGGCGCTCAATGCGGCGGTGCGCCAAAGCGATGAAAACATCGAGATCTTCGGCTGCATCGGGCAGCGGTACCTCGGCGCGGGGCTGAAAAACAAGAAGATCGTCCTGCACGGCACGCCGGGCAACGCCCTCGGGGCGTACCTCAACGGCGCAGAGCTGACCGTCGACGGCAATGTGCAGGAAGCGACGGGGGACACGATGAACGGCGGCGTCATCGAAGTGCACGGCAGCGCGGGCGACGCCACGGGCTATGCGATGCGCGGCGGAAAGATCTTCATCGAAGGCGACGTCGGCTACCGCTGCGGCATCCACATGAAGGCGTATTTAAACCACCGCCCCGCCATCGTCATCGGCGGCAGGGCGGGGAGCTTTTTGGGCGAATACCAGGCGGGCGGCATCATCGTCGTCTTGGGCGGGAATACGGACAAAAAACCCATCGTCGGGAACTTCTGCGGCACGGGGATGCACGGCGGCGAGATCCTGCTCCGCTGCGACACGCTCGATGCGGCGCTCCCCGCGCAGGTCAAGGCGGAGCGCATTCAGGGCCCCGGCAGCGAGGAAGCGGTCTCGCTCGTCAAAGAGTGGTGCGCCCGCTTTAAAAAGGACGCAGCGCCCTACCTTACAGCCGCTTACTATCGCCTGACGCCGAATGCGGAAAATCCCTATCGGCAGATGTATACGCCCAACTGATTTTTTAGGCGGCAGGAGGTCGCCATGATCCGCATTTTTCTGCGCTGCGATCATCCGTCGGCGCTTCCGAAACTCAAAGATAAACTTGAAAAAAGCGGCTTTTTGCCCGTTGAGGACGGCGAAGACGCGGCGCTCTTTGTTCCGCAATTCACAAAAACGGGGTGGGAGAAGGAGGTGCTCGCCCGCGCCGCGCGGGGCGGAGCGGTCGTCATCGTCCGAAAAGAGAATGTTCCCGAAGCGGAACGCCTGCTCAAAGGCAGCGGGGCGGCGGTACTTCCCCACGATGTGCCCTTCCCCGTGCTTGCGGGCGTTTTGCAGGCGGAAGCCAAGGCGGGCGAGCGGCTGTTCGCCGTATGCGGAGAGATCGACCGCCTGCGGGAGCGGCTGGAGAGCGAAAAACTCGTACACCGCGCCAAGCTCGCCCTGATGGAGCGCGGCATGAAAGAAGAGGAGGCGCACCGCTTCCTCGAAAAACAGGCGATGGACAGGCGGCTTCCCCGCCGCGCCGTCGCCGAAGAAGTACTCAAAGGGAGGACCCCTTAAATGTGTTCCATCTTCTGCATCACCGAAAAAGACATTGACTGCCCCCGCGTTCGGGAGAGCTTTTATAAGACCGTCTCCCGCGGGCCCGACATGAGCGAGATCAAAGAACTGCCCACGGGCTATATGGGGTTCCACCGCCTCGCCATCATGGGGCTCACCGCCGAAGGGATGCAGCCCTTTGCGCGGGGGAAGGACTTTGTCGTCTGCAACGGCGAAATTTACGGCTTCCGCCCCTTGAAGCGCTCGCTTGAAGAGAAGGGCTATCGCTTTTTGTCGGACAGCGACTGCGAAATTCTGCTCCCCCTCTACCGCGAATACGGCGTGAAGATGTTCAACCTGCTCGACGCGGAGTTCGCCCTCGTCCTCTATGACGGCGAACAAAACAAGTATATCGCTGCGCGTGACCCCATCGGCATCCGCCCGCTCTATTACGGCTATACCGAGCGCGGCGCCATCGTCTTTGCGAGCGAGCCCAAAAATCTTATGGGGATCGTCAAAGACATCTTTCCTTTCCCTCCTGGCTGCTACTATGAGGACGGCGCATTTGTCTGCTATTCGGATATCGCCGCCGTCTCTTCCTATCACGATGAAGGCTTGGACGAGATCTGCAAGGGGATCCGCGAGCGGCTCATCGCGGGCGTGGAAAAACGGCTGGACAGCGACGCCCCGCTCGGATTTCTGCTTTCGGGCGGGCTGGACAGTTCCCTCGTCTGCGCCATCGGGGCGCGCGCCCTCCAAAAGCCCATCCGCACCTTCGCCATCGGCATGGAGAAGGACGCCATCGACCTAAAATACGCGCGGCAAGCCGCGACGTATATCGGCTCCGAGCACACCGAAGTCTTTATGACGCGGGAGGAAGTGCTCTCTTCCCTCGAAGAAGTCATCGCTTCCCTTGCCACCTTCGACATCACCACCATCCGCGCCTCGATGGGGATGTATCTTCTGTGCAAGACCATCCACCGCACGACGGACGTGCGCGTGCTTTTGACGGGGGAAATTTCCGACGAGCTCTTCGGCTATAAGTACACCGACTTTGCGCCGAACGCCGCGGAGTTTCAGAAGGAATCGCAAAAGCGCGTCCGCGAGCTGCATATGTACGACGTCCTGCGCGCCGACCGCTGCATCTCCGTCCACTCCATGGAGGCGCGCGTGCCCTTCGGCGATCTCGGCTTCGTGAAATATGTGATGAGCATCGACCCCGAAAGAAAGCTGAACCAATACAGCAAGGGCAAATATCTCCTCCGCCGCGCCTTTGAAGGCGACTGGCTCCCGCCCGAAATTTTATGGCGCGAGAAGGCGGCGTTTTCCGATGCCGTCGGGCATTCGATGGTGGACGACCTCAAAGCCTATGCCGAAAGCCGTTACGGCGACGATTGGCAGGAGCGCGCCGAAAAGTACGCCTATCACGCGAAGCCGTTCACGAAAGAGAGCCTTCTCTACCGCGAGATCTTTGAAAAGTACTACCCGGGGCAGGCGAAGATGGTCAAAGATTTCTGGATGCCCAACCGGACGTGGGAGGGCTGCAACGTCTCCGACCCCTCTGCCCGCGTTTTGAGCAACTACGGCGACAGCGGGAAGTAAATGTGATTTGCACCGCAGCGGGGGGCACGACCTCAAAACAGTGTCGTTTTTGCCCGCTTTTGAACCAAAAACATCGTTTTTTGCGCTTTCCTTCAAAAAGTTTCCCCAATTTCCCCCAATTTTGTTTCTCCAAATCATAAACTTATTGCAACAGCCCTCCGCGGAAAATTCCGCGGAGGGCTGCGCTCTATTCATTTACTTCCCAAATACCACCTTATCGGATTCAAACCGTTCGATCACTCCCGCCTCTTTGAGTTTAGCGATATTTTTCGTCTAAAACAAACAACCTAAATTGCTTTCAACCGTTTGGCTTTAACTGCGAAACAAGCATCCCCGCGATCTCCCGGCTGTCGAACCGCAAACTGCTGTCCGTATCGCCCGCATACCCCAGCGGACTGATGCTCCCGTACCACACGAGCGAACCGTCGATCACTGCGCACCGCAAATGCAAGTCATCGCATTCTTGCACCGCAATCTCCGCCCGTTTGAATCGTTCGATTTGCTGCATTGTTTTTTCGTCGTCCGTCGCCCGTGTCACGACTGTTACATTCGGTTTATCCAGCAATGCACTATACGCCCGTAAAAACTTCGTTACGCGCCCCGCGACAAGCGTCGGGCTGACAATAAAAATTTCCTTATGCGCCGACGAGATATCCTCGTTGAATATACGCTTGAAATCTGTCTTATTGAACAATATTCCGCGTTTGCCCGTTTTTGCATCGACGCGGATCTCATAGCCGATGTCCTTATACCCTTTGATCCGTTTGTGATACATGTTTTCCAGCATGGAAACGTTCAGATCCACATAATCGTAGATAACGACTTCCCTTTTGCCGACATAATCGCGGTGCAACCTGCCCGCATACTGCGTGAGCTTCCCTTTCCACGAAATAGGCATCGCCAAAAACAGCGTATCCAGGCGAGCGAAATCAAACCCTTCCCCCACATACCGCCCGACGGCGACAATGACAAACCGCTCCGTTTGCCCTGCGGCAGCGATCGCCGCCAGCTTTTCCCGCTTCAATTTTGCCGTTTCTTTCCCGATCAAAAGAAAGGTCTTTACCCCGCGGTGTTCGATGGCGTCCGTCAAAAGTTTTGCGTGTTCCGTTCTTTCCGTCAAAACGATGGGCATTCTCCCCGCATTGACCGCCTTTACAACATCATCTACGATCATCGCGTTGCGGTTTTTGCTCAAACACAGCTCTGCAAATATCTGATTGAGCGTTTTGAACCCGCCGTCCGCTGCGAGCGGCATGCGGAAGTCGGTGAACCGCGGCACGGCGAAATGATCGAACAACTGCCGCTGTGCCTGGTCAATGGCGTCCACCCTGTACGCTATCTCCCCGCACTGCATAAAAATGCTTTCCTGCCTGCCGTCGGCGCGGACGGGCGTAGCCGTGAGCCCGTACACATATTTGGCGTTCACGGACTTTAACACCTGTTCGAACATGAGGGCGGGAACATGGTGGCACTCGTCCACCAATACCAGCCCGTAATTTTTGACGACATCCTTGACGCCGTTCTTCCCGCCGAGCGACTGAATGATAGCGATATCCAGTTTGCCGTTCAGCGTATTCTTAGTCGCTCCGAGCTGCCCGATATAGGACAGTTCTTTTTTCCTTCCCCGCTTTTTCGGCTGTTCGGGCAGTGCATACCCGAAAGATAAAAATTTTGTAAGCGCCGCCTTCCATTGGTTGAGAAGTGCCGAAGTATGCACGAGCACCAACGTATTGCGCCGCTTTTCCGCGATCAACCGCGCCCCGACGACCGTTTTCCCGAACGCCGTCGTCGCCGACAATACGCCCACATCCCTTGCCGAAAGCGAAGCAAATGCCTTTTCTTGCTCATCGCGGAGCGTTCCCTGAAATGCGACGTCCAGCTCCATACCCGCATTGCGCCTGTCTTCGAGCGAAAATTGCGCGCCTGCCTCTTTCAGCAGGGAACGCAGCCGATCCAATCTACCGCGCGGGATCGCCAAACAAAAATCGTCCTCTTCGTAAACGGTGATATAGCGCGGTTTATCGTATGTCGGCAGGCGCATTTTCTGCGCCTTATAAAATTCCGGATTGGCATATGCGCCCATCCGCTTGATCGCCCAAAGCGCGCGCTCGGATAGTCCCTTCTTTTCCACATAGACCATATCGGATACTCTAATGTGCACAACGGGCGGAAAATCCTCTGCCGTCCACCCTTCGGTTTTTTCCTTTGTTGCATCTTCTTCGGCGGACAATACCGAAGATGACGGCAGAGAGATAAGCGTCAGGTTAGCCTGCTTCCGGGAAACGGGAAGATGTTTCGATCATTACCGCAGAAAGATGGAAAGAATCGCCCTGAATTCGTCTGACGATTACAAAGCACTCTCGGCAGATCCCGTAAACCGTTTCGAGATGGAAAAACCGAATTACAGAAAAGCGGAGGCGCTCATGGACGCCATCTCGGCTTGTTTGTGCTTCTATTTTACCGCTTTCACGGACGCCGTTCAAGATAATCACGGTGGCATAAACCCCGACAAAACCTATACAAAAGGTGTGGTTTGGGTATAGTCAGGGGACATTTACCGATACTTTTCCTATAATAACCATGACAAAACCTATACTTTGCCTTTCGGCTTTTGGATGTTGGGAGAGCGGCTTTGTCTGTCAAAGGCGCGCAGCAATTTTGGAAGATAAGGAATAGGCTTATTCACACAAAATTCCTGCGCGTCCCCGTGGGGGCAGACCTTTGACAGACTGCGCCCTTGCTCTCCCGTTTCGGGTGCGCCGAAAGGCTCAAAGGAATATACGAAAAGTATCCCTTAGTAGGGGTTTGTCATGGGTTTTCTATGGAAACTCTATGACCTGCTCTTCTGTTATTCCGTCAAGAAAAGTGCTATGCTTTCGGTAAAAAATTTCGGAGGACAAAATTATGAAAACAGGCGCAATTTACGCGAGGTACAGCAGTTCCAACCAGACGGAACAATCCATCGAAGGACAGTTGAGGGTTTGCCGGGAGTATGCGGAGAGAAACGGCATCGTCATCGTCAAGACGTATATAGACCGTGCGATGACGGGGACGAACGACAACCGCGACGCTTTCCAGCAAATGCTCAAAGACAGCGGCAAAAAACAATGGGAGGTCCTGCTCGTTTACAAATTAGACAGATTCTCCCGCAACAAGTATGAGATGGCTATTCACAGAAAGCATCTGAAAGACAACGGCGTCAAAATACTTTCTGCTATGGAACATATTCCCGACAGCCCGGAAGGCGTTCTTTTGGAGAGTTTACTTGAGGGCATGAACCAATATTTTTCGGCGGAATATTTTTATGGACATAATTTTACAGATGTGTTTTCTAATATTCGGTTTATTTATCTTGAATTGCCGCAAAAATGGTATCTTGCAATCCGATACGCCAGATTTGATATCTAAAAAGATCAATTTCAGAAAAGCGTAGCAGGAAAAGATTTTATACCTATAATAGTTTTCTAATATATTTTTCCTTCTATTTTAGCTTCAATAATGAACGAATCTATTTAAACGGAGTAGACTGAGTTTTGACTATTATTTTCCCTTTTCCGGAAAATTTACCACCAGAAATACAAGCCGCAATTTGTCTAATTTTATCACTGTCTCCTGTTAGAAATAAATGTAAATTGTGCGTGGCTCTGGAACAAGCAACATAAAAAACTCTCTTCGCGCTCTCATCCGCAAAACACTTGTCGTCTATATCTATTATAATAACAACTTTACTTTCAAGCCCTTTAAATTTTTTGGCGGTAGTGAAGAAAATTCCGTTCTCTTCCTTATTATCGTAGCATAAATTTATTCCATCTATATGTTTTACATCGTTTAAAATAGAATTTTGATACGAAGTCATTGATAAAATCGTAATTTCATCCTGCTGATATCCTTGTTGATCGCTTAAATAAAATCTTAATATTTTCGATAATTCGAGCAGTGAATCTTTTTCTACAAAAGAAATATAAGTTTTATTGCCATGAATCATGCTAATTTTTTGTTCTATTTCAAGATCAATCACATTATAAGCCGTACAGGCAATTTCGTATGTGTTTCTGCAGTTTTTAGTTAAAACAAGCCTGCATTCTGCATTACTGATCCACTGAGGAACCTCACGTGTAGTCATTAATTGGTTTTTATCATAAAATATAAGAAAATGCCCTTCGTGTAATTCGCTTAATGATTTGAAATACAGTATTTCCTCATTTTCAAAATCCTGTGCCTCATCGATAATTATATCATCGAAGACCAGTCTATCTATATCAATTCTTTCTAAAAGTTCTATCCGCTGTCGTGTATTTATAGCATCAAACCCTGTATAATGTTTTAAAAATGTATTGATATTGTAATAGGATATAGAGCCATAGGCACAATCATTTTTTAAATGTTCATATAATAACCTATTAAAACACAGAAACAAGACATGTCGACCATCATCTGAATATCTTTTTGCTGCCTCAATAGCAATCATGGTTTTGCCAGTACCCGCAACGCCTTGAATCGTTGCAGTCCGTTGCTCTTGAATATAATCGAGCAGCCCAGCTTGTTCCTTTGTTAAGCGAACAAAGGCTTGATCTAATTCTCCTTTGCGAATAGAGGACGAGGGGATTAGCCTAAAATCAGGCGCCATCAAATTTTGTATATTACGAAATTCAATATCTGAAATATTAGTAATAGCATCGGCATTATAATTTTTATATATCGATATAATCTTATCCTCCAATCTCCCGCTTGAGGCTGCCACCAAATCCCTTCCGTCAAGAATAGCAAAACTAATATCACGATAATTATGTGGTAGATTATCGCAATATACTTCACAACTTGGAAACCAAATCATGGGTTCTATAAGTATACGACCTCTAATATCCATTTTTGAATACAGCAAGTTGCGGAAATAAAATTTACCCCTTTTGGCTTGTGAAAGTGGATCATTCCCTTCATCGAGTATATGTTCTTGATGTGTTATACTGTTCTTTTGATGTATTAACCCATTCTCGCAAGAAATTATACCACCTTTTACCTCTAACACCAAAATGCCAAACTTAGGATGTAAAATTAAAAAATCATTCTCATACCATGTGAATTCATGGGATACATTTTTCCGCACCCAATTCACTGAATGAAAAATTATAAAATCATTTGGCAAACTACTTAGGGCATCATAAATTTTTTGCTCTGCATATGCACCCTCTAGTTTTTCTCTAATTTGCGGATACATGATAGCCATTATGAAAGTACCGCCTTTAACTCATCAATATTAAGATCATAAATATAAAACGCTTTCCATCCCTTTGCTTCGCAAGTAGCTTGATCCTCTTTACTAATCGCCTCGTCAAAAACGACAACATTCTTATCATCCCAACACATTAGTATTTCTCCTGTTATTATTTTTTTCTTAATCGAAGTATGTAAATAGTGGGGGACAGGCAAACTGTTGTTTTCAAAATCTATAATAATTGATTGTAGTTTTTCATCAAATAAAAACAACATGTCGCTCCAACACGAGTATTGATCGGTTGAGTATGATTTCTCTTTTTCAATGGTAGCGCTTAAGGGGGTTGCCTTTTCTTCGGTTCCAGTGTCCTCTATAAGTAAATCATGCCCAAGAAAGTATTGCTCTATATAATCCCACCGCTCCTTATCCGTTGTCAAATCATTAAAGAATTTTACCAATATTTTGACATCTCGGTCATGTTTTTGGCGCGCTTTAGTTACATAACTATTTGAATACTTAATTTCCTTCATAACGATACGACGGACTTTTTCAGCATCGTTCAAACGAATAAATATTTCTGGCTCCTCACCTCCCATAACTTCATAAGTAATATAGTCAAACATAGAAAGCAGTTTTAGAGCAACAGCGTCGATACAACCGCTATCTAAAAGCATATATTGAGAATAAGTATTATTGTGATTATTATCAAATAATCGTAATAATTTTGATTTGACAATAGGTTTTCTAAGACGTTCCTTAAATGTTCCATTTGATAATGTATATACGCTATCGTGTGCATCGTCAGAAGCTCTATGTTTAATACACTGCTCTTCAGGATCAATCAACTCAAATAACGAATTAGAAATCACTCTCGCTCGTGTTCTGCCAAAGTGAGAACTTACCACATTTGAAAAATCTTCTTTCTTAAAATAAGATTTCCCAAATGCTTTATATAGGCTGTCTGCAATAAACTCAAAATCCTCTAAAATTTTATCTTTTAAATCGCATAATAGCACGTCACCATTAGTTTTAATTGTTACATATTGTCGAGGAGTGTAACACTGGTTTATTTCAGGCATTATTTCAATTTTGTCCGGAGAAACAATTTTACTGTTAAAATACCAATACTTAAACTGCGGGAACGAAATATCGCGATAATACTCTTCCCAAATACATTTAAGATCAACCTTATAAATATTTCCACGGTCAGACAGTTCAGACCCGTCTGGTTGTTTTTCACGCTTCCTGCCTTCATTAATATACTCAAAGCACTTTCCATATTTAGATTGAAGTACACGCTCTACGCATTCGTAAGGAATCACAACAAATGCTTTTGTAAAGATGCTTTGTGGACGTGATATAAGTACCTTGAAATTATACTTATCATATAAATCCTTTTCCAACATTAATAAGCAAGTTTTAAGCTTATTTATCGCCCCATCCAAATCACCGTTAAAGATATAAGCAAACGCTTCTGGAGATATCAAGAAGTTTTGCTTGTAATTTTTACTACGATAAATGTTATAAATCTGCGAAAGAACAAGATCAATTTGATATTGCCTTATCTGAGACATACCAAATAAGCGCTGCATGAAAGTGAGGTCATTATAAAAATAATCAGTTGCCGCAACGCCTTGTATTTCTTGTTTTCGAGCCGCACGACCTATTTCTTGAACGTAATCTCCAAGATTCCCGGTTACAGCGTAATGGTAAACATTTTTAATATCATTGATATCAACGCCCATTCCAAAAGCTTTAGTTGCAAACATAATAGGCTTTTCCCCAGAGCGGAACAGGCGAAACGCTTCTAATTTATCTCTTTTTGCTTCCTCGATACTTTTTTCCTCTGTATTTCTACCTGTATAAAGCGCAACAGCTTGTCGGTCAAACTCCGCATCTGAAAATTCTTTGATTTTTCTAAGAGCATCTTTGGCATATACTGCATACGGAAAATATACGATCGTTTTTTCATGACGAGAAATGTATTGTCTGATACGCTCTGCGAAAAATCCAGCTTTTAGCTTTTCATAATGACTAAAAGCTAATTTTTTTGACTCTCTTTTTTGTATATCGAAACTAATATCATCTCGTTTCGCATAGCCTAAATATTTAATGGGGTTCTCCATATAAAGGCTGATGACAGTCTCGCTGATGGTATCATCAATTCCACCATTTACAGCTGTCGCTGTAAATGCACATATCGGGAAACTAAAATGCTTTCTATATTTTTGGTGACGTGTTTGAACACCATTTCTAATATTATTGATATATCCTCCTAAATACCAATAATCTGGTCTAAATCCCACTCCCCAAGTTGTAACTATATGAGCTTCATCAACAATAATCAAGCCGATTTCACGATCACCAATTAAAGTTTCTATGGAATATGAGAGTAAAGTTTCAGGGCTCAAATAAAGAAGATCAACTTCCCCGGATTTCACACGTCGTAAGACGGTTTCTTTTTCCGACTGAGAAATAAGATCAGAATTAAACGTTTCAACCCTATGATACCCTCTTTGTTCAAGTTGCTCCTTTTGATCCTGCATAAGTGCTTTAACAGGTTCGATTATTATCGTTAATTTCCCGAATTTTTGAGCGAGATATACCGCAGGAATTTGAAACATAACCGATTTCCCCGCGCCAGTTGAAGCCGTTATAAAGATATCCCGAAAAGTATTTCTATTGTTTTCATTATAGGAACATTCGGCTTGAGAAATAATTTCCCTAATGATCTGTGCTTGGGAAATGTTGACAACCTCATTATCTTTGTCAGGATTTTTATAAAACTTAATTTTTCTAAACTCTTTGAATTTAGGAATACAAATTTCTTCTTTGGCAATACGAATCAATTCCTCATCAACTGAATCGAGAGAAACAATATTTTCTGTTTTTTTATAAAGATGTATTTTATAATATTGACAATATGCTTTTAAGGATTCTAATGTGCGATTTGCCACCAGGCCGTTTGTTGACTTATAACCTATTTTATCTGGATGATATTCAGAAATTCTTTGCAAATCTTTCAAATAATTCTCAATGTCCTCGTTAAGGAAAATAGTGAAAACTGAATCATCAGCTATTTCGTTCAAAGTGATTACATGGGGATAATATTCCTTAATTTGGACATCATACATTTTTTCGTATTCATAATTATAAAAACTCGCATAAATATTCCCATCTACAATTTTAATAGAATTATAAATCTGCAGGAAAAGTTTACAAGCATCACTCAAAGTATCCGATCTCTCTGAAGTCTCGATCAAAAGAGCTTCAGTTAAAACCTCTTCCGGTACTGAGATTTCGAGGGGGTAATAATCAGGGTATAAATTATTAATATAGATTACAAGTTTTAAATTGTAATCTTTTATTGATACATCTACCTGATCTTTAATAAAGGCATATTCTTCATAAGTAATCCAAAATTCATCATTATCTTCCATCTCCAACAAAGCAGATGCAAGTTTGCGCTTTATGGACATATTAAAGCTTAAAACGTCTTTTTTTGCCTTCAAGTCGCTTTTTAGCAAAGGTAAAGCCGAAAGATTGTATAAAAATTCAGAACTAAACCCTTTATAAACAACTAATTTCATATTTATCTCCGATGTGCTTTTTTAAGTAATAATTCTATTTTTCACTTCAACAACTTTCTGCCGCCGGTTTCATTTAAGACTTTCATCTGAGAAATGGCGATCCGATTGAGTTTTTGTAACCGCTCTGACTGCGAAACGCCGTCCTGTATCAGCACCGCGTTGATGTTTTCCATATTGGAAAGGCAGATCAGCTCGTTGATTGTCGCATAGTCGCGGATGTTGCCTTTTTTGCCGGGATTTTGTTCCCGCCACTGCGCCGCCGTCATTCCGAAAAGCGCCACATTGAGTACATCCGCTTCATTCGCATACACATAACTGATTTGCTGAGGCGTAAGTTCCGCGGGAATGAGGTTCTCTTTAATCGCATCGGTATGGATGCGGTAATTGACTTTTGCAAGCTCGCGCTTTGCCGACCAGCCGAGCTGTTTTTGCTCTTCCTCTTTAAGACGCTGGAACTCTTTGATGAAATACAGCTTGAATTCAGTGGAAACCCAGCTCGCAAACTCAAAAGCTATGTCCTGATGCGCATATACGCCGCTGTTGTATCTGCCGCTGGAAACGGTCAAGCCGATGGCGCCCGTCTTTTCGATCCATTTCTGCGGCGAAATCATAAAGGAATTGAGCCCGGCTTCATTTTTAACCGTATCGAATTCGACACGGTTAAAATCTGGATTGTGCAGTTCCTCCCAAAGCCCGAGAAAGACAATCGTGTTTTTATTTCGCAGCCAGCTGTACACGATAAAACGCGGGTCTTCCGGGTTTTTATACTTGGCAATATCGGTAAGACAGATGAAGTCACCCGTGTCGATCCTCTTATAGCGGACGTCTATATCCTTGACGGTAATCTTATCCATTGTTCATGTCTCCTTTATCATCAAATGTAATACCGTGCTTTTCACAGAAGTCATTAAATCTGCCAAGGGATGCAAGTTGCGGCTCATATCCCTTGTTTTCCCACCGATTGACGGTAGCAAACGATACACCGATTTCTTTGGCAAGTTGCGCTTGGCTTAGGTATAGCTTCATTCGAACATACTTGACTTTATCTGCAAAAGTCATAAATTTTACCTCAATGTCGTTATATAACATATTATAGCAGAGATTGGGTGGAAAAGCAATAGCCGATTCATATTTTTATAGACAATTTTATCGTAACTTTTTATTTCATTTCACGACTTTGGCACCATTTTGGCACCATGGCGTGTGCTTGGCATAGACAAGTGCGGCGCGCTGACGCGCGCCGCAGCCAAGCACACGCCACGGAAAAAACAACAAGAACAACACGGAAAACCAAACCGAAAGCGCGGCGGCGCGGAGCCGTCCCCGCTGACCCGCTTTGGGGATCGGCTGCCGCTTTTTCCGCCGCGCAGGGCTTTCTAATCATTGGTTTTCAGCGTTCATTGTACATCTTGAATTTGCTTTTTCGGTCGGCTATGGTAGCATAGGACTTCGCAGAAGTCAACGGCCGCAAAATCGTCGCTTAAAACACCTATATAAAAGACTTTGAGAGCTGAGTAAGGATTGTTTCCTTGCTCGGCTCTTTTTTGCGTTATAAGCCATTCTACGCGCCCACAACGCAACGATTTTGTCTTTGTCCCGTTGACTTCCGCAGACTTGCTATTCAAAGTACAAACTTCCACCGTCCTATGCACCTCCGCCTGTTGCCCGAAAAAGGCAAATACAATTCAAGAGGTGTTAAAATGGAAATGTTGGTAACAAAGTTCTCTAAAGGTAAGTACCGTAACGAAGGCGATTTGTTTAATGAGCCTATCTCAAGCAATAACGTAACGTCAAACTTATGGGCGAAATGATAGCATTGCAGGCGCTTCGTACCGTAAAGAAGTTCGATATGAAAGTTGCAGACAGACTGTATATCGGTCTCATCAAAGACCTGCACCATATGGGCGAGATAGACTATACCGTATCGGACGGCTATGACGTGGCACAAACAGCTATCTGCTTTCTCTATCAATATGTCGGCCATACCGTCAATGAGATTTACGGCAAAGACTGTAAAGGGAAAGAGATCACCATTAAACTTGCCTGCTACCGTGAAGTAGACAGCTTTATCAGCCTTCTTCGCAACAGAACGGACAGGCGCGGGACTATCGTTGAATCCATAGACTTCACGGATTATAAGGCTCTTCCTATGGATCCCGTCAACTGCTTTGAACAGGAACAGACCAATTACGGCAAGTACGATGAACTTGTAGGAGCGTTGCGGCTCTCCGCGCTGGAACTCGCCATTTTGAACTGCTACATGAACGGCATGGTGCAATCCGAAGTCTGTGCGGAACTCGGTATCGGCAGAGGCAAAATTAATTCCCGCAAAGCAAGTATCCGCCAAAGATATTACAGCCTTTACGGAACACTTTGATATGCCGCTTAACTTAATCTTCCATTGAAGGCAGACGTTGTACGACGCCTGCCTTTTTCTATGTGTTCAGTTGGGGTAAACTACATCTCATTTTGTATTTGCTATTTACAGACTATGGAAACGTTATGGGTTTGCTTACTAACATTCCGTCGGCGGCTTTGTTATCCTCTTTGATTGAAAGCCTGAAAACACCTTTTACACCCTGAATATCACACTTTTCTCTCCGAAAAAGTCCGAAATTGCTCCTGAATCTGTCCGCTTGGCCTCCTTCCATCTCGAAAAATTCCGTGATAGAGTAAAAATCTCCGAAAATTAAGGACAGGTTTTGGCACT
>CASDPE010000016.1 GCA_949282395.1 uncultured Bacillota bacterium
GCACCGCGGCGGCGGGCGGCGGCAGCGTACGCACCGGGCGCCAGCCCTCCGCCTCCGCACAGGGCATCGGTATGGAAAGATCCTGCGTCTCCCCGAAATAGACATTGTTGAACGGGATGTGCCCGTCCCGCCATTCCTCGCTGCCGTCCGAAACAACGACTGTCTCTCCTGCCGTCAGGCAATAGCGGACGCCGAGGCAGCTACCATAGGACAACTCTCCTTCCACATTGCGCTCCGTTTGGCGGTACCAACCGTTGCCGAGCAAAAAGACGAGCGTATTCTCCCCTTCAACGAGCAGCTTTGTCACATCGTATTCGCAAACATAGACGCTGTGCGACATTTCGTCCGCCAAAGGGTAGAGCAGCGTTTTAAGCGAGCGGGGCGCATAATCAGACCATGCCTGCCGATACAGTTCCTCCCCCACGCGTACCCCGTTCAGCCACAGCTCAAAAAAACCGAGCGCGGTAACGGCAATACGGGCAGGCTCCCGCCCGTGCAGTACAAACCTGCGGCGAAAGACGGGGCTTTGCGCCCGTTCACTGCCCGCTATATAGCAGCAGCCCTGCGGAAAGACGTACGCCTCTTCGGGCATGTTTCCCTCCTTACGAATGCGCGATGATAAAATCAACGACCGCATCCACTGTGGAAAAAGCCAGGCTGAACACGGTATCCGCACAGCCGTAATACATGGCGATCCGCCCTGTTGCCGCGTCGACGACGGCGGAACAGGGGAAACACACATTGGGCACGACCCCGACGCACTCATACGCCTTTTCGGGCGTAAGCAAAAAATCTTTGGAACGGTACAGCACCTTGGCGGGATCTTCCCTGTCTAAGATCGCCCCGCCGACGGAGTATACATACCCCGAACACGTCAGCATCACGCCGTGGTACAAAAGCAGCCAGCCAACAGACGTTTCGATGGGTGCACAGCCCGCGCCGATCTTCAACCGCTCCCAATTGTTTGCCGGGCCCATTAAAAATGTATGGCGCCCCCAATACTCCATATCCTTGCTCGACGAAAGGTAAATATCTCCGTACGGCGTGTGCCCTTGATCGGAAGGGCGGGTGAGTAATTTGTATTCGCCTCCTATTTTACGCGGAAAGAGCACGCCGTTGCGGCTATACGGCAGCACGGGCTGCCCGAGATAACGGAACTTTTTGAAATCCTCCGTGACTGCCAGCCCGATGGTCGGCTGCCCGCGCAGCGAATCGCACCAAACGACGTAATACTTCCCCTCCAACCGGACGAGGCGCGGATCGTAGCCGTATTCCATCCGATAGGGCGTACCGTCGGCATACTCCATGACGATCGGCTCCTTTTCAAAGGTGAACGAGAACCCGTCCTTGCTTCTGCCGAGGTACAAAAACGGCCAGCCGTTGGTCGTATCGCCGCGGAACACGCCGATGAATCCGTCCTCGTACGGCACGACGGCGCTGTTATAGATGCGCGCGATCCCCTCCACGGGGTTGCGCTCAACGATGGGGTTGCCTTTGTACCGCCAGAACGGAGAGTTGCCCTCGCTTTTTCCCTCCGCAAAAGGAATGTTCGGAACATTTTCCGAAAAGATCGTATACTTCATACCTTGCTCCTTGTTTTATACCTTGCCGCCGATCCGATTGAAAAACACAACGGGAACATACCCTTTGGTATAATGCCCCTCGGCAGCAACTTCGACGGTGACGCTCACAACGGCGGAGATTTGCTCCCCGGCGGAAAGTTCGATGCAGAACTCCTCCGTTTCACACTCCGTTGTAAGATCCGTCCAGTGCGGCAGATAGACGTTGAACACCTGCCTGTCCGCACCCACCCCTTCGGGCAGATGCAGCCGCACGGTGAGGCTGTACGGGATGTTGCCGTACGGCTTGACGTTGTTGATAAATTTCAGCCCGAAGCGCGCCTTTCCGCCCGCCGCAAGTTCCGGCGCGTCAAGGTACCGCACGGCGACGGTAAAGAAGGCGAACGGCATAAGGAAAGCATTGGGCACGAGCGCTGCAAGAGCGGAAAACTGCCCTGCAAGCGCTGCCATCTGCTCCGCCGCATCGGCAACACCCGCCGCCGTTTCCGCCAAAACCACGCCCGCATTGTTTTCGGCGAGCATGGCGGGAGCGAGCCGCGCGATGTGCTCTGTAAGTTCGGTGCAGGTGGTGATGGGCACCCAGGAAACGCCCGTGTTGATGCACGCCGTTACGATCTCGTCCCCCACATATGCCCGCCAATCTTGCGGGGTGCCCGCCGTACCGCCGAGGATGCCGAGGATGGAACCGATGGTCGCACCCGTGCAGTCTGTATCGTCGCCGCAGTTGATGGCGGCAAGCATGCTCTTTTTGTAATCGCCCTCCCCGTACAGAAGCCCGAGGATGACAAAGCCGATGTTGGAAGGCGCCTGAAACCAGCCGTCGCCGATGTCCGCATTTTCGGCAAGGATACGATCGCGCGCCTCACGCAGCGGGGTCTTCGCGTCGTAACAGGAACAGGCGAGCCGCACCGTTTTGGCAACGCGGCTGTCTGCGGGAATGTACGCGAGCCCCGTATTTATGAGCGCGCGCACGTTTGTAAGGACGAACGCCGCGCTCTCCATGGCGGCGATGAACGCCGCGGCGACGGTTCCCTCCCCCGCGCCGTGGTCGACAGAGGCGTCCTCCACGGCGTACTTTGCGGCGATGTGCGGGCTTGCGGGAGCGAGCGTCGCCCAGATCTCCGTGCGGATCCACGCGCCGTTGCTGTGCTTCCACAAATTGTTGTATTCACCCGAAACGGGGGGCGGCAAGCCCGCCTGCATGTTGCTTTTGGCGATGCCGTACTCCGACCAATAGGGCGTGACGTAGTTCAGCCAGTATTCGCCCAAAGTATAGGCGCAGATGTTTTTGACGCCGATGTACTCTACCGCCTGCAGCCAGACCAGCTGCAGGTCCAGATCGTCATTGGGCAGCGCGCGGGGCGTTTCCCCCGCGAAGCCTTTAATGGAAAGAAAGTCATGCGTGCGCTCGTACGGCGCGCCCATCGTGCCGCCGATGCTCTTGCCGATCCAGCAGGCGTGCACTTTGTCAAGATACTCTTGTTTGCGCAACTGTATCATCCAGCCGTTCTCCTTTGCCCCGCCGACGGGGCGTGGCTTCGTTTTGCGGCAATTTGCCTGCCCTGCATGCAGGGCAGGCAAACCGCTTTGTTTTCCCGCTCCGCACTGAATGTACGGCGCCGTTCTCATGTATTTGCTTTAAGCGGTCTTGATCGTCACGCCGGAGGGAGCTTCGGTCAGGGGCTCTTCTTTGCCATCAAAGTTTTGGGAAACATTCACATACGAGCCGACATTAAACACCACATTCTCGTACACCGTAGCCGGCGAGCCTTGATAGCTGATAAGCGAAATGTTCCCGCCGATAGCCAACCCCTGCGCGTTGACGGTCACGTTTCTGAACGTCGTCGTCGCCGCCCCGTTGATGTAGCGCGAGACCAGGAGCCCTTGGCACGTCCCCGTGCCGGCGCCGACGGCAACCAGATCAATGGTCACGTTTTCGACCGTAGTACAATACATTGCCGCCGCAAGCACGCCGGACTGACCTTCATCCAGCATAGTCACCTGATCGAAGGTGACATTCTTGATGACCGTGATGTCATTCCCTGTGCCGCCAATACTCCCGAAAAAGCCGTTTTCCCCAACCGTAAAGTTCGAGATCTTTTTGCCGTTACCGTCAAAGATACCGCGGAAACCATACTCTCCGTTCCATACGGATGCCGCCGCAGCAACAAGCCGCTCCCCGTTCAGGAGGATATCATTTTTCAATACATAGTAGCCTTCGATCACGGAGTTGTCACCCTTGTAGCGGACGACTTCCAGATCCCCCGCCGTGGAGAGCGCCTTGGTGACGAACCAGATGTTTGCAAAGGTGATATTCTGCTCCCCGGAAGTGCAGACGACGGCGTTTTTGCCGAGGGTGATGCCGCCGAGGTTGAAGGTGAGCTTGCCCTCCTCCGCCGTTGCATGTACCTGCTGCGCGCCGACCGTGACGGTGTATTCGGTGCCCGCGGCGAACGCGTCGTTCGTGAGCGTGTACGCCGCAGAAGCGTCGGTCACGTTCTCAAAGAAAACTTCTTCCTCAACGAGCGTCTGCTCCCTTGCGTACACCTCAAAGGTGATGCCCGAAGGAAGAGAAGTGATCTCGGCGTCCTTTTCCAGGTCGGTGCCGATGGTCTTATAGGAGCGGGCGCGGATCAGAACGTTCGTGAACACGATGGGGTAATCCACGTCGCTGCGTATCTCTACCTGCTGCCCGAGCAGGCTGGGGATATCGAGGTCGTACGCTTCCAACGTGACGTTCTTCCATTTCACGTTGTTGCTCATCTGCCTGCCGACCAAGAGCCCGCCTTCGTTCCCGCTGTTGCCGGCAAAGCCGCGGTAGCTGACGTAGATGTTTTCAAACGTGCAGTTGTAGGCAAACCGCGCAAAGAGCCCGGCATTCGCGCCGAGGTAGACGCTTTCAAAGCGCACGTTCTTGACGACGCCGCCTCCGCCGACCTGCCCGAAGATGCCGTAGGTATTGACGGTGAGCCCGCTGATCGTGCAGCCGTTGCCGTCAAAGGTGCCGCGGAAGCCGCTGTTTTGGTTCCATTCGCCTGTTTTGCTGCCGCTGATCGTGATCTTGGACGCGTCGATGTCGTCCGCGACGAGGAAGTACCCGGTTATGTTCGTTCCGACATACTTAACGGCATCGAGATCGCTCGCCGTTTTGATGAGCTTGGTGACGACCGTCACGCGCAGGGTGAAAGCATACTGTTCTTCTTCCGCCGTGGCGAAGACGGTGAGCGCGGTCTCTGCACCGAGCACGGCATCCGCAAAAGCGGACGTTGCGACCGTGGCCTTGCCGCCTTCAAGCGACACTACGTTAAGATCTTCGTCATCCAGCTGCAAAGAGGCATACGCGAACCCTTCGGGCAGGGTGACCGTGAGCTGCGCACTCTCTTCGGAAAGTTCGATGTACAGCGCCTCGTCGGCGGGCGTGATATCCTTGCTCACCGATTTAGAAACATACCCGCATTTGCAGACATAGGCGTACTTGCCCGCATCCTGTCCGGCGCCATCCGCCCAGGCGAAGGCATGCGCTTCCTCCTGCACCTTTGCGCCGCAGCCCGTGCAGATGAACCAATGCCCGTTCTCGTCGTGCCCGTATTCGCTGTCCGCCGTATGCTCGTGTTCGCGCTCGGCAACATAATTGCAGGTCGGGCAGGTCTTCTTGTCTTTCTTGCTCGTCTGATCGTATACCCACTCACCCGTATGCACAGCCTGTGTGCTTTCGATCTTTTGCCCGCAAGCAGAGCAATTGCGCCAATGGTTTATGCCGTCGCTTTCCCATTTGGTTTCGTCGGCGGTATGGTTGTGTGCGGTTTTGTTCATTTCCGCGTCACAAGTTTCGCAAAGGTTCCACTGCTGCGTGTAGTCGGCGTTGAAATGCAATTCGTTATCCGAAATGTGCGCGGCAATATCATACTTCTGACTGCAGCTTTCGCACGTTTTGTAGTGCTGATCGCCCTCTGCCGTCCATGTGCCGCCGCTGTGGGTATGCGCCTTCTCGTTCATCTTTGCGCCGCAGGTTTTGCATTCGTTCCACTGCTGCGTATAATCGGCGTTGAAATGCAGCACTTCATCCGAAATGTGCGCGGCAACATCATATTTTTGGCTGCAGCTTTCGCACGTTTTGTAGTGCTGATCGCCCTCTGCCGTCCATGTGCCGCCGCTGTGGGTATGCTCCTCCTCATTCATCTTCGCGCCGCAGACCGTGCATTCGTTCCACTGCTGCGTATAATCGGCGTTGAATTTCAGCTCGTCCCCCGCAGTGTGGGCTGCCCTGTCCGTTTCATACCCGCAGACGGTGCAGACGCGGTAATGCTCGCCGCTTTCCGCGTCCTGCTGCCATTCGCCCGGGGTATGCGCCGCTTCGTCCATCACCTCGTCGCACTCGGTGCAGACGTGCCAATGGTTGGTTTCATCCTTCTCCCATCCGCTGCCGGCGGTATGGGTATGCGACTCTTCGCCGCACGCAACGGCGCCGACCGCAAGGATCAGCCCCAGCAAAGCGACCAACAGCCATTTTGCCGTATTCTTCATACATTTCCTCCTTATTGCTTCTGTTTATTTTGAAATGCCAAAGCATTTTATTGTTTCTCCCGGAAAGACACCTTCCCGTCCTCGATCTGCCAATACGCCGTATCCCAGCCATCGATCTCGGCTTTGAGCACGGAATCGGCAGCATTGTAAGCGGCTGCAAACTCCTCTTCGGAGGCATATATGCCATACACGTTGGAAGCGTCGCTTTCCGGATCCCATGAAAACTGCGTATTGACGGGGTTGGTAAAGGGATCGTACCCATCGGGTCCCGCTCCCACGACGTAGACGCCTTCCATCTTTGTCCACAGCCCGAACACGGGGAAGTTGAAGGTGAGCGGGTCGTTGGAATACGTCGTCTGATACTGCGTCTGCGTGATGTCAACATAACAATCACGGACGACGCCTCCCAGCCGCCCGTTATGGAAGAAGGCGCTGATGTTGCCGTAGTTGTTGTGCATGACCGATTTGAAGGAGACGTAAACGTTTTCCAACGTGGCGCTGCCGCGCGAAACCACAACGGAGCCTTTGATGCAGACCGTTGCGTTGGTGAACGCAACGTTTTTGATGGTGGCGCCGTTCACGACGCCGAACACGGCGTGGTTGTTCTGCCACTCCATACCGTTGCCCTTGGCGTTGATCTGGATGCCGTCTACCGCATAGCCGCAGCCGTCGAACACACCGATAAAGCCGTTGCCCGCCGTATCCAAAATGCTGGTGGAATACTTCGTATCGATATTTGCGGGCATGATGCCGGTATAGATGCCGTTATAAGGGATATTCGCGCCAAGCTCGAAGTAGCCGCCCCAAGCGGAGGGGCTCGCTTCACACGCCTTTGCATAGGCGCTCATGTTGTCGAAATCCGTCTTGTCGTGCAGGACTTTTGTGACGAGCAAGACGGGAACACGCAAGGTGCGCGCCGCGCCGCCTGTATCCGTAACATAAACGTGGAGCATATGTTCGCCATACGCAAAGCCGAATTCCGATACATGCACTGTGAGAACGCCGTCCGCAAAACTGCCTTCGACGGGATCTTCGCCGTCCAGCGAAGCGCCCGTATAAACAATGCCCGCATAGTCGGAAAGGTCAAAGCTCACCGTGGAAACCGTATCCTGTTCGACGGTCATCGAAGAGGCGTTGTAACGCAGATCCAATTCCACACGCTGCTGCGGAAGCGCCGTTTTCACTGCCCCGCAAACGCACCGCAGTTCATCCTCCACCCACACGGTGAAAGAGTGATCGGTGTGCTCCGTCTCCGCACCGCAGCCCGTGCAGACCTGCCAATGCTGTTCCTCATCGGTCTGATAACCTTCGTAAGTGTGCTCATGAGCCGTAACATTCATTTTATAGCCGCAGCCCGTGCACGTGTACCAATCCTCGCTGCCATCCGTCTGCACACGCGTGCCGGGAGTATGCGCGCTAAGCCCCACTTTCGCATTGCATACGGTACACACATGCCAATGCGCTTCGCCGTCTTTTTGCCATTCGTCGGAAGGAATATGCGCTGCGCGCACCTCCTCCCTGCCGCATTCGGTGCAGGCGCGCCAGTGCTCTTCACTATCGCTCTGCCATCCGCTATCGGTATGTGCCCGACGCTCAGTTTCACGGCGGCAGCCGATGCAGACCTGCCAGTGCTGTTCCCCGTCGGTCATATAGCCGTCATACGTATGCTCATGCGCACCGACGTCCATCTTGCCGTCGCATACACCGCACTCGTACCAATCTTCGGTCCCGTTCGTATGTTTTCCGCCCATGGCGGTATGCGCTGCCTTATCGGCCTGCCCGCCGCAGACGGTACATACGCGCCAATGCTCCTCGCCGTTGCTTTGCCATTCGCCGCCTGCGGTATGGGCGGTAAGATCCATCACCGCACCGCATTCAGTACATTCATGCCAGTGATTTGCACCGTCGCTGTTCCATTCGCTGCCCGCAGTATGGGTATGTTCCCCGACGGCGCAGGCAGACGCTCCGAAAACAAACGACGCCGCCAAAGCGAAAAATACCACGCCCTTCCAAAATTTTTTCATCATCTACCCCCTTACGCTGCCGCCGAAGCAGCTCCCTGTTTTAACGGAATACCGGGCAGCCGTTTGCGTCGAGTTCCCAGATCTCTTTATCCCAAGACGCGATCGCATCTTGCGCGGCGCTGTCTGCCCGAAGCGCCGTATAAGAAGAAACTACACCGTACACGTCCGCGTTCGTCACGTTGGCAAACACGCCAGTCTCGCCAAAGGAGGCGAGAGCAGGCAACACGCAATAAACGCTGTTCATCACCGCCGCACTCCCCGCGCCGCACCCGACGATGCGGGTATTTTTTGCATCAGCGCCGCTGTAACGCGTATCCGTACAATCAATAAAGCAAGCCTCGACCGTTGCGCCGGATGCAGCAGAACCTGTGAACACGGTGCCTGCAAAGTGCCCGTCTGTACCGCCTGTCACCGTCGCGTACCGCACGTACACGTTGCGTACAGTCCCGCTGCCCGAATAGGCGATGAGCGCGCCGCAGATGTTTGCATCCGTAAAGGCAATGTTCTGCACAACACCGTCACGATGAAGCACGCCGAACATGCCGTTGTAAGCGGTCGTGGTCGTCGGCGTTATCGAAAACGTCATACCGCGGATGGTGTGCCCTTTGCCGTCAAATACGCCCTTGAACCCGCCGGTGATACCGTTCACGCCATTGCTGCCGCCGTTGCTGCCGCCCGCACGGCTCCATACGCTGCCTTCGGGTGCAAGCGGAACAAAAGAAGTACCTGTATATGTGATGTCGTTCCCAAGGATATAGTACCCGTCACAGGTCGTGGCGTCCGCACCGTAATCGTAGATCGTGCGCATAAAGGAGAAATCCTCTTCTGTGCGGATAACTTTTGTATAGAGAGCGGCATCAAGGATATAATCGGCGCGGTCGGTGGAGAGGATCATCTCCCCTTCGCCAAGGTACGCCGCCTCCTGCGGAAACACTGCCGCATCCAATGTGATCTCGCCGCCCGCATAGCTGCCAAGCCCATCCACCCCTTTGAATGAGATATTCTGCACCGTTCCTTGTATACCGTTCCCGTCCACCGCAGCGGGCTCCAGACCATACTCTTCAAAAACGACGCTCTGCCCGAGTGAAACGCGGGTACGGCTGACCGTGACGCGCAGCAGCACGCTTTCATCCTTATAAGAACCGCGCACAAGCGCCTCGCCCGCCGCAACGGCAAACAGGCTGCCGCCTTCAACGCGCACGACGGAAGTATCTTCACTGACCCATGTGACGGCAGGGTCGGGAACAGGCTGCCCGTTCTCATAAACAATCAGAGCAGGCGTCATGGTGCTTGCATATCCTTCGGCTGCGAGCGTATACAGCTGCACCGCATACCCGCCGCCCTGCGAGGGCAAAACAGGAGAAGCGTTGGTAAGATCGAACACGATACCCTGCGCAAGCACGGTAACACGCACTTTGCTTGCGGCATAGACCCCGCGTATCACGGCTGAAACATATATCTCCGTCTGCCCTGCGGCAATGCCCTCGATGCGCGCTACGGAACCTTCTGCCGTGACGGAGGCAACGCCGTCGCCGCCCGACCAGGAGAAAACGGCGCCCTGCACGGGGCTGCCCTTCAAAGCAGCCTCCGCCGAGACGGTAAACACTTCTCCCACGGCAAGTACGAGCGAGCTTTCACTGACAGTGAGAACGGGGGCTGCCTGCGAATCGGTCACGGTGACCATGCAGGAAGCGGATGCATCGCCCGCCGAAGCCGTGACGCGCACATTGCCAACGGCAAGCGCCGTGACCAATCCGTTTTCCACCTTCGCGCGGGAAGGATCCGAAACGCTCCAAACGATCGGCTCTTCCGTATTTTCGGCAGTGGCCGTGAGCTGCACGCTCTCATACAAATCAAGAGAAACGGAAGCGGGCAGCAGAGTCACCGACGGAGCGGAGGCATCGGACTGCTGTGAAGACTGCGGATCGGCACAGGCGGTACACGCCAACGCCAGCGCAAAGATCAGGATGATGCAGGATAAAAACTTTTTCATACGCGCGCTCCTTACAGCCCCCATGTCGTATATACGCCGTCCAGGCTGACCTGCTCGTTCAACATGGTCACATTCATCGAAACACAGTCGTCACGGAACGACGTACGTATCGTACGCAACTCCTCAGCGGAATAGGAACCTTCATGCAGAGAAAGGAGCGCATACCGCGGGAATACGGATTCCAGGCGGATGTGCGAGGCATAGACAGCATATTGCTCCGGATCTGCCGCGCGCAGCTCCTCGATGGCGGCATACGCGCGATCGATCAGCGCCATCCACCCGTCAAGCAGCTTCTTCGGCCAATATGCGGCAACGGCTATATCGTCCTTGTATCCGCCTCTGACCTGTGCGGGATATTTCTGTTCCAGATACTTCAAATGTGCCTGCAGCCCGTCGAAAAATTCGCGCATATACACGCCGCCTTCGCCGTAATACTCTTCGAAAAAAGTATCGACGAGTTCCGCATAATTGAGATTCACGTTGACCATCAGGCGCGAATCGATGTATTCTTTCAGTTTGCTGAAATGCGAAACATTCTGCGAATTCCACTGCCCCTCGTTATACATGTATACAGCGTTGTTTTCTTTGCAGAAGCGGTAGGTCTCCGCAACAGTATCCCATGTGCCCGCAGGAAAAAGATAGTGTTCAAAATTCGTTTCGTACAGCCACATGTAAATATTATCGCACACCGAAGACCATGCGCGGATGTTGTCTGCAAACGAAGAATTGACGGATTCATAAAATGAATGCGAATAGGTCGCCGTGATGGGCGCAATGATGACACCGACGTTTGGATGGCAATGGATGCCGTCGATGGGCGTATACGAGCCATCCTCATTGCGCGCAGCGGGCGCGGCTTCCGTTGCCCGATAGGCAAAGAAGGAGATCGTGACGCGGCGCTCGCTGCCCAGATCCTCTTCCAGCCACTCCGCCAATTGGTTCAGAAATCTGATGACCGGGCCGTTGGCAGAGCCACCGTATTTTTCCTTCTCTGCCGTGCACCATTGACAGGTGCAGGCATCGTAATTATCTTCCTGCGTAAAGGTGATATTGCTCAGTTCCGGATTGGCAAGAACGATCTCTTTGAGCCTGGCATACGCCGTTTCCATCATCAGTTGCAGCGTACCCTCGCTGTCACCATGGGCAGAATAACAAAGCTGCCCCTGGTTCTGCCCGTTCGTGGCGGAAGTCTGCGTCCTGCCGTCCTCCGTATACCACTCGGGATGCTCGTCCGCATAGTCCTCGGGGGGCAGATATTGGAAGGAGTTGTGCCACTGATTGCCGTTGATCGCCATCATGATGGAATTATTCGTAAACCCCATACCGTACTGCGCCACGGAACCGACAGGTTCGCTCATCTGGCGGTAATCGAAATCCGGCCGCTCGATGATCTCCATATCCGGCAGCGTAGCACCGTCCTTCGCATAGATCACCGTATCGCCGGAGAGCATATCGTAGCCGATGACCTCGCGCAGAAAGGCAATGGCCGCCAGCTGATAACCTTCTTCTCCATTTACGGCGAGGAAAACGGAATCACCCACAGATTTGATATAGTAGCCCGTGAACCCGATATTCTCCTGCGGCATGGCAAGCCCCGCCGCAGCAAAGAGTTCTTCATCACCGACAACGATGTACTTTGCGTTTTGCGACCAGGCAGCGTCTTCCAGAAGCGGAAGCTCCGTACCCGTCGCGTTCAGAAGATGCGTCACAATAAAATTCGCCGCAACTTTTGCCGCCGCCGATCCGCCCGCCACAACCGCATATGCGGAGCCTGCGTCCGTAATGAACGCTCTGCCCGTATCCGAAACTGAGATTTTGTGCAGCGTGTCTTCCACATAGTGCGCCTCGGCGTCCGACGTGATGACGTCCGGAACAACCGGCGTTTTCTCATCCCCGCCGCCGCAGGCAACAGCCGCAAACAGCAGCACCGCCGTCAATCCGAAAAGCGCAAACTTTTTTAAAAACATCATATATCCTTCCCCCCCTAAGCCGCCACAACGCGAACCTGCAGGCGCACCATCTGCATGTTTCCGTAGCTGTCCATCGCGATCAGACGGAACTCATAAACGCCTTCGTATGCAGGACGGAACGCATTCCCCTGCAAAACGAGCAGCATGCCGTTCGGCGTAAGCACATATTGGGTGACAACAATCTCCTCTGCCGCAGTGACATTGTCCGTCACCGTATAATCCGGAAGGGTGATCACTTCTCCGACCTTGGCTTCCGACACGAGCTCACCGTCAAAGGCAAAGACGGGCGCCGTGCCGTCCTCTACGTTCACGGCATAGCGGAAGATCGCCTCGTTCGGGCGGGCAATGAATTCACTGCTCTCCTCCGCAGTATACTGGATCCTGTATTGGCCGAATTTTTCAAGCACGATCGTGTATTCCGCAGACGGATCCACATTTTCCAAAGGTACCCCGTTTATATCGGAAACAATGTTGCCCTCCGGGTCACGTACAGTCAGCCCGAACGTAACTGCGGGCGAAAGCACATCGCTCGCAACGGCGGCGCCGATCGTATACGACGCACCACGCTCATAACTGCCGCCATAGTCCTCCAACAATACGATATTGGGCGCAACGAGGTCACGCGCAGACTCTGTAAACGGGTACGAATTCAATGAAACGACCTTGTAGGCGGCACTTCCCCCGACGCCGTACATTTCAACATGCAGCCATATTTTACCCGATGCAAAGCCCGTAAACGGCTCACCGAGCTCCGTTTGCGAAACAGGGAAGCGCACATTGCCGAGCAAAAACGAGTCCTTTTCAAACCCGATCAAAAACTGCTGCGACGTTGATGCCGTAAAGGAACGATCAAGATCCAGAGAGCTATCTCCCGCAGTAAAGGTACTGTGCGCGCCGCGCTGCACCAGCTGTGCGGAAACGGATACGGAAGGATCTTCCGCATCGGTCAAAGTGATGCGCAGCCCTGCAAAAGAGGAGCTGCCCGGAACGCTGCGCAGATCAAGCGCAAGTTCGGCGGCGAGCGAGTTGGCAAACGTCCACTCCATAGCGTCCGTGCCCGCCGCGGCAGATAAAAGGATCCCGGAAGCGGTTTTTTCGCTCTGCACACCCGTGCCGTGGAAATAATTTTCCACATGCAGACGGCTTGTTCCGTCCTCACGGATAAAGGCAAGCACGGCGGGGATCTCGTATTCCGCCATTACGGTGCCGCGGCACAAATAAGAAAGACTGACCGCATCCCCGTTTTGCGCGGAAGCCGGCACGAACGTTTCGCCCGTTTCATATACGGCTTCGCCGTTCGCATCCTTTACGCGCACTTGCATACGTACCCGCTCACGTGAGCCGGAAGAATAATCGTCGGCATATGCCTCTGCCAATGTATACGGCGCACCTGCAATAAAGAGCTGCGGCACCACGGGCTGTTCAGACAAAACAGGCTCGTCGCTCGGAAGCACAGTGACGACAAACGAAGCAGTTTGCGCATATCCCGTCATATCGACGGCACGGTAAGTGACCGTCCACACCCCTGCCGCCGTAGCGTAAAAGCCATCCGTAACCGTCTGCTCATCGTCGCCGTGCGAGACAGTTGCCGTGACCGTAACGGCGCCGCTGCCTCCCTTCTCCACCACGGAACTGACAGAGGGAACGGAAACATACGTCCCCACATCCACCGTGATCCCCTCGGCAGGGATGCCGAATTCCATCTCCCCGATTGACCTGCCGGCATGCACCCAAATCGTCTCTTCGGCGAAATTACCGAACCCGTCGCCGGCACGGTACACCATGGCGTACCACCCCGCACGAGCCGTAGCGAAACGCCCCTCCTCCACGGGGATACGTACTGCATTTTCCGAAGAATAATCATACCAAACGGAAACCGTTACCTCGCACGCACCGGCGTAGATATCCTGTGCCGTAGCGGAAAATACGGGATAACTGCCTCCGACGCGCGCTTCCGGCATAGCTTCAGCATCATACGGATTTTCAATGGTGATCTGCGGCGGATCATCATCCGTCAGCACACCTTCAAATGCGGTGACCTCCGTCCCCAATACACTTTTAAAGCAAATGTTGGCAGAGGGAGAATTATAGTTCTCGCCCCGCACAGACAAAAACACTTTACCGCTCGGGAAGCCGCCCCAAAGCGAATCAAAATAGTTCGGCTCGTCCAGATCGATGATCTGCCCGCCGTAAGCACTGCTGCCGCATTCACCGAATACCCCCATCGACTGCGCGTCGAAACTAAGACGGATGGTATAACGGTCAGAGGCTTCGTCCTGTGTTTTACCCGTACCCCAGTCGTAGCGCTTGGCTTCAAAGGAGGAAGCAAGGGGCATGCCCCATTCATCATTGGTGTGCACGTTGCCGTTTTCATCCCCTTTGAGCGGCTGTCCGTTACCGCCCGCCGAAAAATAGACGACGCCGGGGCAGCGGATGTAGCGATGCCCGCGAATGGTAACGCTGATATCCGGATCCTGCGAATCGGTCAGCGTGAATACGATCGCGTCCAGATCGGCGACGCCGACAGTCGTCGGATACACAAAGCACTCCACCAGCCGGTTGTGCTGCGTCAGCTCGGCAACGTCGATATATTGCATAAAGGTAAGCGTATCGCCCTGCGCAAGGTGCACAAGCATCCCCTCCGACGCAGCGAGCGGCGAACCGTCGGTAAGCGTACCGAAGGGCGTGCCGTACTCTACCGTCGTTTGTGCGCCGTGCGAAAGAATGTTGTTGCTCACATAAAACGTGACCTCGTCCGCATACGGCTCCCCGCCGACTTTGGCAGCATATTTCACGATATACGTACCCGCCTGATCCAAAATGCACGGATCGCGCAGAGTAGCAGTCCCGTCCGGGTAGACGAGCGAAGAAGTCGCCTCGACCGTTTCACCCGCCACTGTGACCGTACGCAGCGGTGCCGAAAATTCGGTGCCGAGCGGATAGCTCTTTGCAATGGATACATCGCTCCATTCCTCCGCCGCTGCAGACGGCACGCCTGCGGCTATGCCGAAACACAGCACTGCGCCCAAAAGCAAGGCAACCAATGCAAAAAAGAAAATCGATGTCGTTTTCGTAACTTTCATAACGGATCCCTTTGCGGTCTGGATTTTAACCTTTTACGCCGCCGACGGTAAGATTGCCGAGCAAACGTTTCTGGAAACACAAAAACAAAACAAGGATAGGCACAAGCATCAGGATCGCCGCCGAAATACGCATGGGCACAAAACTCATTCCCTGCGTCGGCGTGATCGCCACCGTATACATGCCCTGTGCGATCGTAGGATAAGAAGGCAAATACAGCAGCGGGGTCTGATAATCGTTCCAATATGTGATGAAATAAATGAGGAATACCGTAAAAAAGGTGTTTCGCACAAGCGGAAGCGCAATGCGGAGCAGCACCTGCATGTTTCCTGCCCCATCGATTTTCGCCGCCTCCGTATACGAGGCAGGCAGCGCCTTGAATATGTTATAAAACACCAAGAAGTACATCCCGAGAAAGTTTGCTTTCAGGATCCACATTCCCCAGATCTGATCGTACAGCCCGAGCATCTGCGCCATCCGCAGTTCGGAAGGCAGACTGCCGACGACGGGGATGACCATCGTGACGAGCACCGCCGTGTGCATCGCGCGCGAAAACTTATATTTGAACCGCGCACAAAGATATGCCGTGATACAGGGAACGAGGGTGTTGAAAAAAGCGCACCCAAACGCATACAGCACGGAATATCCATACATTTCCCAAATGCCGACGACCGCAACGCGCGTAGCAGTGTTCACATCTACGACGAACTGCGAAAACACGTACGAAATATTCCAACACAGCTGTGCAGGCAACCCCCATACATTGTTGCGGAAATCGAGTATCGGATCTTTAAATGCGGTAGACAGCGCCCAAAAGAACAGCCCGAACAGAGAGAGCGTGTACAAAAGGAGCACAACAAGCATGCATACCGTGATGGGAGTAAAATGGTAGCGCCTTCCCCGCACCGCGCGCTTGGCTTTTTTTACAGAGATCATACGCACCCTCCTCAGTCTTCGGACGGCCCGAATTTTTCGAGCAGCCAACGGACAGCCAGCGTGAGCGGAACCGCCACCGCTGTAAGCAGCAACCCGAACGCAGAGAGCGGCGGATACGCTGCATAATCCTCCCCTGCACGCCTGGTCGCCATGTACAGATAATAGCCGAACGTCTGCAAACTTTCATGCGCCTGACCGCCGTAAAAAGAATACAGATTGATCTGATTGATGAAGATGCTTGCCACTCCCGTCACCAAAAACACGGACAATGTGGGAAAAACAAGCGGTAAAGTGAGGTGCCAGAATTCACGGATGCCGACGGCACCGTCAAGATGCCCCGCATCAATGACCTCGGGGTCAATGCCCGCCATCCCGTTGGAATACATGAGCACCGATGTACCGAAGCCTACCCAGATGTTGTAAAACATGATCGCGCCGAACGCACTGCCGTTGGCGGGATCCAGCAGATCCGGCACACTCGCGCCAAACAGGTCTTCCATCATCTCCGGAAGCGCCGCAGACGTAAAATAACGGAAGATCGTGACCATAACAATTGCGGAAACGATGGAAGGCAAAAACAGAATGGCGCGGAACGCTGTGGCACCGGGCAGCTTTTTATAGATGTAGTAGGAAAACAACAACCCGAGCGGTATACTTATCACAAGCGTGAGCGCCCAGGATAAAAAGGAATTACCCGTCATGACCAGAAAGTTGGAGACAGACAACTCTGAAAAGATCCTGCCGAAATTGGCAAACGTCCAACTGACCGTCCCCGACGCCATGTCTATATCCTGGAACGCCATGAGCAGCGAATTGAAATTGACGCCCACATAACAGATCCCGAATTGCAACACCGGCCAGATCATCATCCCGATGTAAAACAAAAGATCTTTTTGCTTACTGTTAAGAGTCCGCGCCGTATTTTTTGTTTTCATACCTGTCTCTCCTCACTTCTTTTACGTGAGATCAGCCCAAAAATCCTTGTAATACGTGTAAATGCCCGTAAAATACTCCGCCGCAGAAACGCCGTCCACATGGAATGCCAAAGCAGGATAGTTCTTTGTTGCGTTGTTCACGGTGGAACGGTACATTTCGTCTGAGCGGAAGGAGGACTGGTTGTTCACATACAGCTCTGAACGCGAATACGGATAGACGATATCGCACTTTTCGCGATAGGCGATCAACGAACGCCCGTAGGGAGACATTTCGTTCAGCTTGTCTCCCATCTCGTAATTGAGCGCCTTGGCGGCATTGGTCAGAAGCGTAAACTCCCGCAGCGATTCGTCCGTGTTGACAAACTGCAAAAAGTCAATGGCGATGGGAAGTTTCCACGCGGCAATGTTTGATTTGACAAAACTGAGTGAATACAGGCAGTCGTACAAAGTAGACTTCCCTGCTTTCTCCGGCGTCGCTTTCGGCAGAGGCATCCAGCGGATATTCCGCGCTTCCTTGGAAAACTCTTCCGCATCGAACTGCGTTTCCATCAACTGAAAAACGTTCTCTGCTTCGCTCTGCCACCACATGCCGTCCACCATCATGGCAATGGGTTTACTCCCTTCTGCGCGCGACATAAGGAAGTCCGTCTGATTATCCAGATGCGAATACGAACTGTTGAACACATTGCCGCTCACATCTTTGTTCGCCTCGGCATTGTCGATAAGTTCTTCCAAAAACTCCAGCGCGTAATAGATGCCTGCCTGACGGCGCACTTCTTCCGGGTTGTCCTCCGTAATAGGTGTATCTTTTTCGTCTTCGACAAAGACGCCGTTAACGATAGTACCCAGATCCGTCGCATTGGTACCGTCAAAGCTGAAATTGAGCATCATTTGCTCCACACCTTCATAATCTGCGACCAACGCATTGAGTAAATTGCCAAGATATTGGGTGTAATACTGCCCCGTCCATGAGATGGGGATCTGCCCGTTGTCGGAAATGAACCGGCACAGCCAGAAAAACTCTTCATATGTAGCGGGCAAGCCATCATCGTCTGTTCCGGAAACGCCGTCCGGTCCCGCCGACCGCGTATCGCCCGCCTCATAAATAAACTTCTCTTCCAAAGGATCGTCCGGTTTATAACCCGCTCTGAAATAATACCCTTTTTGCTCAAACAGGTCTGCGTCATAAACCAGCCCGTAAGAGCCTGCGTAATGCGGGATACCGAGGTACTGTGTTTTCCCGTCCTCGCGCGCATCCTCTATACCGTAGAACTGTTTTTGCTGCTCGGTGAATTTGCTCTCTACCGTTTTCTCCGCTTCATACGGGTTGGCGCCTGTCACGGCATCGGTGATATCCGCCAGCACCCCGTCGTAACGGAGAGTATAATAATACATATTTTCGGTAAAATACACCTCATCGCGGTTTGCAAGGATGCTGCTGCTTGTCACGGCAGTCTTGGAATTGTTCACCATGATCTGGATGCCCCTTTTGCCCGTACCGGGCTCATACACATCCTCGGCATGCAACGCCTCATAGCGCTCTTTCACCTCATTCAGCCAGGCAGAACCGAAGCCGCCGTCGTAGTTGTACACATACAGCTGCGTACGCGTTTCGTCGACCTGTTCAACAGGATCACTGCCGACAGACGGCTGCGTGCAGCCAAACAGCGAACCACAGGCGCCAAGAGCAAGCAGCAATGCCACGACGCTTTTAAAAAATTTTTTCATGACTTTATCCTCCTTACGTTTTGCGCGTAAGCAAACTTTTTGAAAATCAACCGGATCTTTGTTTTTTCGAAAAAACAGAACAGCAAGGTTACGTACCCGTTTCGGGCAGCAAACGTTACTTCGTCCACAGCAGAAAATATGCCTGTGCCGCTAAGGATGGTTACGCCGTTCTTTTCTCTGATCCTTTCGTGTCTTTCTCCGTACAAATAGCTTTATTGCATCTGCCGCAAACTGTTTTCCGTTAAATTATCTCACTTTTAAATTATCTCACTTTTTCTGTCTGCGGCAGAAAAAGTGCAGGGCCCTGCACACAACATATCTCTTTGGCTTTTATCCCTCTGGTTCTACTTCGTCCCCCCGAAAGACATGCTGTTATCGATGAGGAGATCTGCGCCGTCTTTTTCCTTTGAGGCGGCGACGTGCTTTTGCAACTCTTTATAGTAGGCATCGTCGTCGATCGGCAGGCTGACCTCGCGCCCCGTCCAGCCCGAAAACAGCATCGCGTCGATCAGCTCCACGCAGCGCAGCCCCTCCTGCCCGTTCACGTACAGCGGTTCCAGCCCCAATACGGCGTTGGCAAAGTTGTTCAAAATGCCCACATGCTGCGGGTTCTCCCCGCTCTGCGGAATGACCTCTTCCGTATGTTCGGGCTCGGCAAACCCGCTCTTTTCCGTCATGAGAAATTCCTGTAAGTCCGTATGCAGACGACTGACTGTGAGCGTATCCTTTTCACACACGATCTTCCCACGCGAACCCAGAATTTCAAAACGGTTGGTGCCGGGCGAATCCGCCGTAGAGGTGATGAACGCGCCCGTCGCCCCGTTCGGGAATTCAAAGTACGCGGTCACGTCGTCCTCCGTTTCAATGTCGTGCCACTTGCCGAAATGGCAGAAGGCGCGCACCTTGCACGGCATGCCGCAGATCCATTGCAGCAGGTCGAGCTGGTGCGGGCACTGGTTCATCAGCACGCCGCCGCCTTCGCCCTTCCACGTTGCGCGCCATGCGCCCGAATCGTAATAGAACTGCGTGCGGAACCAATTCGTGATCTGCCACGTGACGCGGCGAAGCTCCCCTATGCCGCCCTCCGCCACGATCTGATGCATCTTTTTGTACAGCGGGTTGGTGCGCTGGTTGTACATCATGGTGAACAGCTTTCCGCTCTCCGCTGCGGCGGCGTTCATCTCTTTGACCTGCTTTGTGTACACGCCCGCAGGCTTTTCGCAGATGACGTTGCGCCCCCTGCGGAAGGCGCGGATCGCAAGCCCCGGATGGCTGTAATGCGGCACGGCGACGAGCACGACGTCTACATCCGCCTTATCGATCAGCTCCTCGCCCGAAGAGTACACTTCATACGCGCCGGGGAACTTTTCCTGCGCGGCGGCAAGTTTTGCGGGGTTGATATCCGCGATCGCCGCAACTTCCCCGTTCTTCACCTTCCCCGCCGCAAAAAAGCCGAGGTGGCACATCCCCATGTTGCCCACGCCGATGATGCCGAACTTTACTTTACCCATGTTCCGTTCTCCTCCCGATAGCCGTTTTCCTTCAAGACCGCACGCAGTGCCGCCGCCGCTGCCGCAAACGCTTCCCGCGGGGAGGCATATACGTACTTGTTTTTCAGCTGTGTGCGGTCTATGTTCGCATATCCTTCAAACACTGCCAAATGCGGCTCGACCGTCAGCACCGTATCCTTTCCGATCCCCGCGATCATACGGGAAACACAGCCTTCCCCTTCGCCCGCAGGCACGACCGTGCCGTCCGCAAGCGCGTCTTTGATGTGGTAATAATCGACCCGCTGTTCCAAAAGAGCGAGCGCCGACGAAACATCCTGCCCGCACTGCACGAAATTCGCGGGGTCGAACACGCACCCGAGCGCAGGCACCGCGTCCAGCAGCCGCGCGCACCGCTCCGCCATGTCGCCGTAGATCTCTTTTTCGTTTTCGTGATACAGGGTGACGCCGTACTCCGCGGCAAGCTCCGCCATGCGCCGCATGCGCGAAAACACTTCCGCCTCGTCCGCGCGCGGGTCTTTCGTATAAAAGGAGAACACCCGCACCTTCTCCGTGCCGAATATGTTTGCCAAGCGGAAGGTGTGCGCCGCCTTTTTCAGGTGCGCTTCAAAATCGTCGCCGACGCCGATCTTCCCCAAAGGCGAGCCGACCGACCAGACGGCGACGCCGCCCTCGTCCAGCATCTCCTTATACCGCTTCGCCTCTTCCTCCGTAAGGTCGGAAACGTTCTTCCCGTCCAACCCGCGCAGTTCGATGTACGGGATGCGCTCCTCGCGCAGGACCCCGATCTGCTCCGCAAGATCAGCCGACGCCTCATCCGCAAACGCGCTCAACCGTATTTTCATGCCGTACCGTCCTTTTTCCTTTCATTCCTCTTCTATCATACAGTACTTTTTTTGAAAGTCAATATAAAAAAGAGCACAAAAACTTGCAATTTGTTCCTTTTCCTGTTAAAATGAAAGCATGCTAAAACAAGTCACTTATCCGGACATAGACTTCCGCTACGCAAAAGAAAACAAGACCAACCAGGCAGACTTTTTCAGCCACCACCATACGCAGCACGAACTGCTCTTCATCCTGCGCGGGCAGGGCACGCTGTTCATTGAAAATCACTCGTACAGCTTTTCGGACAAGACGGTGTTCCTCATCCCCGCAGGGATGTACCACGTATTGCAGATCCCCGCGCTGCTCCCCTACGAGCGGTACGTCGTCAACTTTGCGCCCGAGCTGCTGCCGCCGATGCTCGGCGGCAGCATCGTGTGCAAATACGCGGACGACGAACTTTTGGCGCTGTGCGCCCGCATGCGCTCGTATGCAGACCGCTTCCCGCCCGAGCGCCTGCACCTGCTGCTCAGAAGCGTGCTGACCGAATTTCTGCTCGTGCTGTTTGCAGACACCGAGCGCGGCACCCTGCAAAAGGTGGACGCGCCGCCGCTCATCCAGAGGGCAATGGACTACATCAACGAAAACCTGGAAAAGCCGCTGACCGTACAGGAGATCGCCGACGCGCTGTTCGTATCCAAGTCTTACCTCGTACACTCCTTCGAGCGGGTGCTCAATACGGGGGTGATGCAGTACGTGCGCATCAAAAAGATGTGCGAAGCGCGCAGGCTGCTGCTCGGCGGCTGCTCCCCCACACAGACGGCGGCGCGGCTCGGTTACAAAAATTACTCCACCTTCCTGCGCAATTACCGCGCGGAATTTACCGAAAAACCTTTTTCCGCTTTCTCCGCAAAAGAGGAAAAGCACTGATCGCAAAAACAAAAAAAAGCGCGGGGCGCCCTTCCGCAGAAGGGCGCCCCGCGCCTGCCCGTTTACGATCAAAAAGCCGCGCCTATTCCCCGACGGGCACGCCGCAGGGGTGGCAGGGCACGCCTTCGGCAGCCGCGTCCTCTTTGACGGCGGCATAAAAGCGGTACCCGCCCGAAAAGTTATAGCAGTCGAACCCCGCGCCCATGAGCATGCGGCAGGCGATGTAGCTTCTGAGCCCGCTCTGGCAGTTGACGTAGATCTTTTTGCTCCTGTCCAGCCCGTTCATGCGCCCGCGCAGTTCGTCCACGGGGATGTGCAGCGCCTGCGGGAAGTGCCCCGCCGCAAATTCCGCGTCCGTGCGCACATCCAAAAGCACGGCGTTTTTATCCGCATACACGGCGGGCAGGTCGTTCCAATGGAACTGCTTGCAGCCCGCGCGCACGTTTTCGATGACGTACCCCGCCATGTTCACGGGATCCTTTGCCGAGGAGTACGGCGGCGCGTAGCACAGGTCGAGCGCCTGCAAGTCCTCCGCCGTCATGTGCGCGCGGATGGCTGTTGCAAGCACGTCGACGCGCTTTTCCGTGCCCGCGAACCCCACCGCCTGCGCGCCTAAAATTTCCCCGCTTTCAGGGCGGAAGAGCACTTTCAGCGTCATGTTCTTTGCGCCGGGATAGTACGTCGCATGATCGGGAGAAAACAGCAATACACTGTCATACAAAATTCCTTCCGCCGTCGCCGCGCGCTCGTTCACCCCCGTCGCCGCGCAGGTCAGATCGAACAACTTCATTACCGACGAAGACTGTGCGCCCGTATATCGGCTATCCAGCCCGCAAATGGCGTCCGCCGCGATCCTGCCTTGTTTGTTCGCCGGCCCCGCAAGCGGAACCAAAGTTTCCTTCCCCGTCTGAAAGGAAAATATCTGCACCGCGTCCCCGACGGCATATACGTCCTGATCGCTCGTCTGCATCTGCGCGTTGACGACGACGGCGCCTTTTACGCCGAGTTTCAGCCCAGCCTGCCTTGCGAGCGCTGTTTCCGGCGCCACGCCGATCGCCATGATCGCAAAGTCCGCCTGCACAAAAGGCGCTCCCGAAACTTCCGCACGCACGCCGCCATCCGACTCATACAGCGAAGTTACGCGATTTTTCAAGCGAAGATCGATCCCCTTTTCGCGCATATGCGAGTGCAGTATGCACGCCATATCATAATCAAAAGGCAGCATGACCTGCTCTTCCAACGGCAAGAGCGTCACCATGATCCCGCACCGATGCAAATTTTCTGCCATTTCAAGCCCGATAAATCCGCCGCCGATCACAACGGCGCTCTTCGGCTGCGCCG
>CASDPE010000017.1 GCA_949282395.1 uncultured Bacillota bacterium
CATGAGCTGGATATAGTCGATCATGATCAGATCCAGCCCCACGTCTTTGCGCGCTTTCAGCCTGCGGCATTTTGAAAGGATCTGCGAAGGGGTCGTCTGCGAAGAATCGTCTATGTAGATGCGCGCCTTGCCGAGTTCCGAACGCGCTTTCCACAATTTTTTCCAATCCGCCTGGGAAAGTTCACCTGCAAGCGCCTTTGACATGCTCACGCGCGCAAACGAGCATAGCAGGCGCTGCGCAAGCTGTACGCGCGGCATTTCCAGCGAAAAGACGGCGCATGTTTTGTTTTCGACAAGCGCGGCGTGTTCTACGATGTTCATGCCGATCGTCGTTTTGCCGACGCCCGGGCGCGCAGCCAGAACGATCAGGTCGGATTTCTGGAAGCCGTTCGTCATTTTATCCAGCTTGGTAAAACCGGAATTGACGCCGCGCATCGCCTCTTTGTCCGTAGAGATGACCTCGAATTTATTCAAGACCGTATCGTAGGCGGCGTCCTCGCGCATGTCGACGAGCATGGATGAATCCGTCGTCTTTGAAATATCGAAAACGAGTTTTTCCGCATAGGCAACGCCGTCGGAAACGTTCGGGCTCCCGTATGCGTTTTCCGCGATGTTCTGCGCCGCACGGATCAGTTTGCGGTTGACGCTGTCACGCTTGACGATGTCAAGGTAGGTGCGGTAATTCGCGACGGTGAGCGTGGCGGCGGCAAGCTCGGTGATGTATTTCATCCCGCCCGCCTTTTCAAGGTTGTTTGATTTTTCCAGCTCGTCGGCAAGGGTCACGACGTCAACGGGTTTGTGCGCGTTGAAAACGACTTTCATGGCGCCGATGATCAGCTTGTGCGATTCCTGGTAAAAATCGTCCTCGAAAAGCGTATCAAGGATCTCCGCCTGGGTCTCGTTGTCGATCAGAAGACAGCCGAGCAGCGCCTGCTCCGCCTCCAGATTGTTGGGTAAAACGTTTGTCTTCGGCATGTTTTTCTCCGCCTTCCGTACGGCGTTACGCCGTCAGTTTTTCAAGTTGCGCCAATGCGTCTTCAAAAGAGCGCATTGCCGCGGCAAAGGGAGCGCGTTCGGTCAGATCCACTCCTGCGATCTTCAGGAGGGTGACGGGGCTGTCGCTCCCGCCCGAACAAAGGAACGCCTTGTAGTCCTTTACGGCGCTCTCCCCTTCCGTCAGGATGCGGTCTGCGATGGAAATGGCGCTGACGATGCCCGTCGCGTATTTATACACATAAAATGAGGTGTAGAAATGCGGGATGCGCGACCATTCGTGCGCGATCTGTTCGTCGTGCACGATCGCGTCGCCGTAATATTGCCTGTTCAATTCCAGATAAACAGCGCTCAGGTTTTCGCTGGTGAGCGGTTCGCCCTTTTCCGCCTTATCGTGCGCGATATACTCAAATTCGGCAAACATCGTCTGGCGGTGCAGCGTCGTGCGCACGGTGTCGAGGAAATAGTTATAGAGATACTTTTTCATGCCGCGATCCTGCGTATGCGCAAGCAGGTAGCGCAGCAGCAGAACTTCGTTGACGGTGCTGGCGACTTCGGCGACAAAAATGCGGTAATCGGCTTTCGCATACGGCTGGCTCGCGTTGGAATAATAGGTGTGCAGCGCGTGCCCCATTTCGTGCGCGATGGTAAAGATGTCATGCGTCGTCTGCTGGTAATTGAGCAGCACAAACGGATGCAGCCCGTAGATGCCCGTACTGTATGCGCCGCTGCGCTTCCCCTCCGTTTCAAGGACGTCCACCCAGCCTTCCGAAAATCCTTTTTTCAGCAGCGAACAATATTCCTCGCCGAGCGGGGAAAGCCCTTCCGTTACGAGCCTGCACGCCTCTTCGTACGGCATTTTCAGTTCGGCGTCCGCCACGAGGGGCGCATAGATATCATACATATGCTGTTCGGAAAGCCCGAGCAGCTTTTTCCGCAGCGCGATGTAGCGGTGCATGGCGGGCAGGCTTGCGTGCACGGATTCCAAAAGGTTGCGGTAGACGCATTCGTCGACGTCCTCCCCTTCAAGCGCGCGCTGTAAGCACGAATCGTATCCGCGCACACGCGTCAGGTACACATCCTTCATCACATTGCCGTAATATGTCGCTGCAATGGTATTTTCCAGCGAAATATACCCCGCATAATACTGTTCAAACGCACGCTTGCGAAGGTCGCGGTCGGCTCCGTGCAGGATAACGCCGTATGTTCCGTGCGTAAGCGGCAGTGCGTTCCCGTTTCCGTCCTCTACCGTGCCGAATTTCAGATCGGCGTTGTCGATCATGGAAAAGATGTTTTGGAATTGCCCGTAGATCTCGCCGCCTCCGGCAAGCAGCTTTTCTTCCACGGCGGACAAAATGTGTTTTTTGCTGCGGATGAGCGTACGGAAAAAATAGTCATGATCGCGCAGGCGTTCGTCGGCAAGATATGTTTGCAATACGCTTTCGTCCAGCGCGGAAAGCTCCGGTTCGGCGAAGGCGTTCTCCGAAGAAAAACGCACATAAAGCGCCATCGCGCGCGCCTGCATGGCGGTATATTTCGCGTTGCGCGTATCTTCGTCGTGCTTCATATGCGCGTACAGGTACAGGCGCTCAAGCTGTGCGCCCGCCTGCTCCTGCGCGGCAAAATAAGCGCATACGCCCTCCGCCGTGCCGAGCGTGCCCGCGTATTTCTGCATCTGCACCGCGCTTTCCGCTGCGGCGTAGGCGTGTTCCCACGCCTCGTCCGAAGGGAAAACGTCCTCAACGTTCCATTTGTATTCTGCCGCTGCTTCGTTCCGCTCCATATTGCCGCCTCAGTTTTTGTTGCTGTGGATGGGTGCGGGGATACGCCCGCCGCGCCGTACGAATTTTACACTGCTTGCCGTGTGCACGGGCAGGATGGGCGCATGCCCCAACAGCCCCCCGAATTCCACGGTATCGCCCACGCCTTTCCCGGGAACGGGAATGACGCGTACCGCCGTCGTTTTGTTGTTGATCATGCCGATCGCCGCTTCGTCTGCAATGATGGCGGAGATCGTTTCCGCAGGCGTGTCGCCCGGGATCGCGATCATATCCAGCCCGACCGAGCAGACGGCGGTCATCGCTTCGAGTTTGTCGATCTGCAGCGCGCCCTTTTCGGCGGCGCGGATCATGCCGATGTCTTCACTGACGGGGATAAACGCGCCCGAAAGCCCGCCTACGTGCGAACTTGCCATGACCCCGCCCTTTTTTACGGCGTCGTTGAGCATGGCAAGCGCGGCGGTCGTGCCGTGTGTGCCCACAACTTCCAACCCGAGTTCTTCCAGAATATGCGCGACGGAATCCCCCATGACGGGCGTCGGCGCAAGGGAAAGGTCGACGATGCCGAATTCCGCGTCAAGGCGTTTTGCCGCCTCTTTTGCGATCAGCTGCCCTGCGCGCGTGATCTTGAACGCCGTGCGCTTGATCACTTCGGCGCAGTCGTTCAGGTTTGCGTCTGCAACGTTTTCAAGCGCATGCTTCACCACGCCCGGCCCCGAAACGCCCACGTTGATGACTGTACCGCTTTCGCCCGTTCCGTGGAACGCGCCCGCCATAAAGGGGTTGTCCTCTACGGCATTTGCGAACACGACCAGCTTTGCGCAGCCGAGCCCGTCGCTCTTTTTCGTAAGTTCCGCCGTGCGCTTTACGATGCGCCCCATCTGCGCCACCGCGTCCATATTGATGCCGGATTTGGAAGAGGCAACATTCACCGAAGAACAGAGCCTGTCCGTCTGCGCAAGTACGGCGGGGATGCCGTCTAAAAAGATCTTTTCGTAATCCGCCGTCCCCTTGTGCACGAGCGCGGAATACCCGCCCAAAAAATCGATGCCGAGCGCCTTTGCCGCTTTATCGAGCGCAAAGCCGATCTTTTCCGCGTCCTGCGGGAACGCCGCGCAGATGAGGCTGACCGGCGTGACGGATACGCGTTTGTTTACGATGGGGATGCCGTATTCGCCCGAAAGCTGCTCGGCAACGCGGACGATGTTTTTTGCTTTGGTGCAGACCGTATCGTATACGCACTGCGCCGTCTTTTCCGCGTTTTCGCGGATGCAGGGCAAAAGCGAGATGCCCATGGTGATCGTGCGGATGTCAAGGTGTTCCCGCTCGATCATGTCAATGGTTTCCAATACTTCTGTTTTATTGAACATAACCGCCGCCTTTATACGTTGTGCATGGCATTGAAGATGGCTTCGTGCTGCAGGCGGATGCTCATACCGATCCTGTTGCCCAGCTCTTCGCACTGTTTTGCGATGCAGGAAAGCTCTTCCTTTGCATCCCGCATGTCGACCAGCATGATCATGGCAAAACAATCGCCCAAAACCGTCTGGCTGACTTCTTCCACGTTCGCGCCTTTTTCCGCCAAAAACGTGCTTACTTTGGCAATGATGCCTTTGTTGTCTTTACCCGTGACCGTCATGATTGCTCGCATTTGTGTTTCTCCTATTTTTTAACGATGATCTTTCCGTCCTCTTCCGCCGTGCGTTCGCGCAGGAATTCTTCGTCGTTTTCCAGCACTTCGTAGGCGATCATGATGTTGCCGTGCGAGAGGTAGCGCACCTTGTCGCCCGCGCGGAACTTAGGCAGATCCTTTTCTTTATCGCAGCAGATCTTTCTGTCAAGATACTCCGATTTCTTTTTGCTCCATTCGCACATCGTCAGCACGTAATAATCGACGCTGTCTTTCAGCTCCGGCTCTTCATAGCGGAGGAAATAACTGTTGTTTACATGCTTGATGCCCAGCGACAGGGAGGCGATCATTTTATAATATTTGCGCGACCGCTGAAATTTGATGCCGAGATAGACATAGGAAAAAATGACGAACACGCACGCCGCCGTGCAGAGGATGAACTGCGGCAGCCATGCAAGATCGTCTTCAAACGGCAGCGACACGTACCAGACGATGCAGCCCGTCAGCAGCGCGGCGAATGCCGCAGCGACGGCAATATAGATCCAGAACAGACGGCGCTTCTGCGCAAAAGCCGCAACAAGGTCGTCATCGTGAAAAATCGTTTCCATACGTTCCTCCGTCATTCTCCGATAAACAGCACGCCGATCGTATTTCTGCCGCAGTGGCTCGTGACGATGCTCCCCGCGACCGTTTCAACGATCTCGTTGAATTTGAACGTTTCGCGCGCAAGCTCCTTCGCCCTCTCCACAAGTTCCGGATCGGCGTTGCTGTGCGTCACAAAACAGCGCGTTGCGTCGTATGCGGGGTACTCTTCCGCAAGGTCAGCAACATATTTTTTTAAACAGCGCTGCATGCTGCCCATATATTTTGCCTTCGGATAGAGCTTTCCGTCCTTCATGGCGATCTGCGGATGGATGGAAAGCACCTTCGAACCATAATAAGAGAGGGTGGAACACCTGCCGCCCTTATACAGGTAGAGCAGCGTATCGGGTATGAACGAAGTGTTGACCTTATCCCGAAGCCCGTTCACGGTATCGTAGATCGCCTGCGCGCTCTTGCCTTCCGCGCGCAAATCGCACGCCTTCATTACAAGCAGCCCCTGCCCCGTCGAAAGCCCGTGCGAATCGACCACAAAAATATTGCCGCCAAGCTCGCGCGCCGCAGCCGAGGCAAAATCGTACGATGCGCTCGCCCCCGAAGAGATGTTGAAGTGGATGACCGTTTTCCCCTCTTTCAGAAGCGGTTCAAAAAATTTTCTGTAATCTTCCGTGTTCGGCGCCGAAGTTTTGGGCAGTTCCCCCGTCTTTTCGACATAAGCAAAAATGTCCTGCGGGGTAATGTCTATCCCGTCGCGGAAGGCGTCGCTGCCGAGGATCACGCGCAGCGGAAAGATGCGGATGCCGTTTTCGGCGATCTGCGCGGGGCTGAGGTCGCAAGTGCTGTCTGAAGAAATGATGATGTTTTCGTTCATGTTCCGATCGTCTCCGTTTTATAGTTTCTGTTTTCAGGGTTCTTTTACAAACAAGCCGAAGAATCCGCTCAACGCGCCCTTTATCTCGATCGACCAGTCCGTAACGACGCCGAGCATCGCGCTCATGGCGAGCGGGCCGGTCATGCGGCTGTCATGGCTGTCATTGCGGTTATCGCCGAGCACGAATACGCAGCCCTTCGGCACGGTCACCGCGCCGAAGGAAGCGCTGACCGTCCACTCTTCGGCTAAATACGGTTCGTCGACGGCGTATTCTTCCTCCGATCCTGCGTCCGTGCGGTACAGGACGCCGTTTTGTGCGCGCACCGTGTCGCCCGGAAGCCCGACAACGCGCTTGATGAGCCAGCGCGATACGACGGCGCCGTTTTCGTATTCGTCCTCTTCGATCACGACGATATCTCCCCGTTGCGGTTCGGTGACCGTGCAGACGAAAAGATAATCGCCGTTTTGCAGGGTGGGAAACATCGAATTTCCGCTCACCCGCACCCCGATAAGGAGCTGCGTGAACAGAAAGCAAAGGAACGCCACAATGACGGCAAGCCAACAGACGAAGCGTACCTGCGAAACAAATTCGCCGTTCGGGTCGCGCACCCGCTCTATGTTTTGCCTGTATTCCGCAGCCGTCATGTTTCCGCCCGCCTCTTTACCGCTTTGCGGAATTGCTCGGCGCTGAGCATCACGACCCGCCCGCAGGTTTCGCAGCGCAGTTTGAAATCTGCGCCCGTCCGCACGATCTGCCAGACGTCTCCGCCGCAGGGGTGCTTCTTTTTTGTGACGACCCTGTCGCCCACATTGTATTCCATCGCCGCGCCCTCCGCGCGCATCGCGTTACAGCCAGATGAGATTGTTCAGTGCAAATTCATTGTCGGCGCCGAACGTGATGTACTGCGCAGCGCCGATCTGCCCGAGCGGCTTATTGATCTCGTTTTTAAAATCTTTTGCGCCGATCACATAGTCCGACCAGCATTCGCCGCCGCCCGCATGCAGCGTGCAGACGTATTTGTCTTTTTTCCCGTTTTCGTCGGTGACCAACAGCGCCACGCGCAGCGTGCAGGCTTCCTTGCAGTACAGGTCGAATTTGAGCAGCGCGCCCTCGTTCGGGCGGTACTTTGCGTCGCCGATGCGGAAAAGTTTCAGCCCGTACGCGGAATAAATGCCGCGGATCCCGTGCGGGCCGTTCAGCATGACGACGGGCGGATCGCTGTTTTTCAAAAAACAATCGGCAAGCAGTTTCCCGCCCGTATTGTCCACCGTAAAGCTGTCTCGCCCGTTTTCGCTCGAATAAAGGATCCTGCTCTTATCCGTCATGTTGGCGTACTGTTTTTCGGGGCGTTTGACGGCGATCTTGGAGGAAACGGCAAACCCGCTCTTGTACTTTGCTTTGGCGAACGCAAACACGCGCGTGGCGTTTTTGTAGGCGTTGAGCAAAAACACCATCCCCTCTTTTTTGTCGTCACGTTTCAGCGGGCAGATCGTCCAGTCGCGGGTCGTGGCGTCGGGATCGTCTTCCGCCATAAACACATCGCAATAGTCCAGCTTCCCGCCCGTATTGTGTTCCGTGTTCACGCGGGCGACCAGCTCTCCTTCGTCCTCCTCGATCGTGAGGCTGACGGGTTCGGGGATAAAGCGATCCCTGTCTTTCAGATATTTTTCAAGGAACAGGAACAGATCGCTCAGCCCCGTGTTCCCGATGTGCCCGTCGTAACGCGCCGCAAAATAGAAGGACTTCGGCATCTCCGGATTGATGCGCGCGTACGTATCGAAGGCGCGGTCTGCGTCGAGGTTCCCGTCGTTTGTGGCGCTGAGCATGAGCATCGGGCATTTCACATACGGCGCATACGCCTGCGACTCGACGCCGGCAAGGAAGCGGTAGCGCTCGTCGTCCATTTTCAGTTCGCTGTTTTCGCCATATTTGAAGATCCCGCGGTAAGCCCTCCAACCGCCCGCGCAGACCGTGACCGCACAGGAAAGCTCTCCGCTGGTGGCGGCAAGCTGCCATACGATCTCGCCGCCCGCTTTCAGCCCGACGGCGCCGATCTTTGTGACCTGCGCCTGTTCCCGCAAAAAGCGGACGCAATAGCGCGCGAGCGCCGCCCATTCGTACCAGCATGTTTCGCGCGCGGTCTCGTCTGCAAACGCGAAATGCCTGCCCGCAAGCGAATCGTTTGCGTAAGCAATGCTCTGCGGGTAGACGGTATGTTCGTCTGTGCCGTCGTGCACGCCGCGGTAATCGGGCATCAGAACGGCATATCCCTTTTTTGCGAACATCTTTACCAGCGTTTCATCCGCCGTCAGCATATGATCGGGCAGGATGAGTACGGCGGGGCACGCCTTTTCCGAAGACGGGTGCGCATACAGCGCAAACACGCTTACGCGCTCTTCGCCCGCCGCTCTGCCCAAAAACCGCACGCGGGAGAGCGTAACGCCGTCCTCGGCGGTTTCGCCCAGCAGCGTCGCCTGTAACGGGAGCGCGTCGTTGAAGTCGCTCCACAATGTGACGGGGGTCAATATTTTGTTTGCCAAATTACCCCTCCTTTAATAACTGAATGCAACTGCGGAGCTGCCGTTTTCCGCGGCGCCCGTCACAAGGATCTTGCTGCGGATCCTGTGCCGCAATTCGTCGACGTGCGATATGAGCCCGATGGAAAAATGACTGTCCTTCAGCTTTTCCAGACTGTCCATCACCGTGTCGATCAATTTTTCGTCCAGCGTTCCGAACCCTTCGTCCAAAAAGAAGAATTCGATCGGCTTTAAGGATCTTGCATAGATCGCCGACGAAAGCGCCAGCGCAAGCGAGAGCGAAACTAAAAACGTTTCTCCGCCCGAGAGGGTGTTCACACCGCGCAATTCGCCGCCACAAAGGTTATCCCCGACCAGAAAGCCCTGATCGTAGCGGATAAAGTACCGCCCGCTCGTCAGTTTTAAAAGCGTTTTCGTCGCCGCCGCAGATATATCGGAAAGATATTCGCCCGCAATGAACTCCGTAAGCCCGTTCCCGCGCAGCAGATCGCGCAGCTTTGCCACAAGCTCAAGCTCGCTTTTTGCGGAAGAAAATTCCTTTTCGAGCTGCTTTTTCTTCTTTTCGCGCACTTCGAGCTCTGCGATGCGGCTTTCGTAGACGGCCGCGCTCTTTTCCGCAGCCTGTTTCCGCTCTTCGAGCGCGTCGGCTTCCGCCTTGCGGGCGGCAAGCTCCTCTGCGCCGATGCGGCGGATGCCCTGCTCCGTCAGCATGGAAAGTTTCGCCTGTACCGAAAGCAGTTTTGCATCGCGCGCGGCAAGCGCCCGTTCCTCTTCCTGCGGATCGCCGACCGCCGCAAGCAGCGCCGACGCCTCCTCTTCGGAGATAAACCCTGCCGCGGCAAGCAGCGTCTGCAATTTCTGCTCTTCTTCCTCCTGCTCGCGTTTGCAGCCTGCAAGTTCCGCCCCCGCCGCTGCCAGCTCCCGCTCCGCCTTTTTGACCTGCTCGGCAAGAGCGCCTGTTTTTTGCGTGAACAGAAGTTTTTCCTGCTCCGCTGCAGCGCGGCGGGCGGCGATCTTCTTCTCATAGGCGGCTACGTCTTCTTCCCCGCCGAGCGCTGCCCGCAGGTCTTTTTCTGCCCGCGCCGCGCGCTCCGCCGCCTGCAAAGCGGCGTCCGCTGCGTGCGCTTCCGCCGCCTGCGCCTCGGCAAGGGCGGATGCCGCCCTGCTTTTTTCCAATGCCGTTTTATTGCAGGCTGCGGTGTAGGCGGTCTTTTCCTGCTGTGCGGCACGGAATTTTTCTAAGAGCAGCGCGGCGTCGTCCGTCTTTTGCGCGGTGAGCAATCCGTCGTAGCGCGCGATCTGTGCGGAAAGTTCGGCGTCGACGCGCTCATACAGCTCTCCGCCCGTAAATTCACGGCGCAGCTGCGCCTGCTTTTCTCCGAAATAGCCGCGCATGCTGCGGTACTCTCCGGCTAAAAGGGCACTGTCAAGATCGTGCCGCAAAAGCTCTTCCAGCGATTGTTCTCCGAATTTTTCCGCCTCGGCGGCAAGCACGCGTTCGCGTTGCGAACAGCGTTCCAGCTCCGCCTTCGCTTCGGCACACTTCTTTTGTGCCGCGTTGCGCTCGTCGGTGCGCTTTTTGCATTCCGCCCGATCGCGCGCAAGCGTTTCCGCGTCATCTTTCGCGCGCGCAAGCAGCGCCGCTTTTGCCGTGAGCTCGTCAAGTTCCCGCGCCGACTTCTCCGGATCGAACCGCTTTTTCAGCTCCGCTTCGGCTGCGAGCGCGGCGCTCTTTTCCGCCTCGGCGGCGGCAAGGGCGGCGCTCGCCTTCGCTTCCCGCGCTTCGCGCGCTTTGCGGCGCTGCAAAGCGAGGGCGATCTCGCGTGCCGTCGGGTATTTTTTGATGCGTTCTTTGCGGGCTGCCGCCTGCTGTTCATCCGCGCGCAGCGCATCCAGCTCTTTTTGCAGCGCAGCCGCCTCTTCCCCGCGTTTGTATTCTGCGCAGAGTGCTTCGTATGCCGCACGGAATTTTCCGTACTCTGCATCCAGAACCTGTTTCTGCTCCAAAAGATTGGCAAGTTCGGCGCGGAGTTTTGCCGCAGAGCCCGGCTCCACCTCTTCATAGCCTTTCAGCTCACCTGCTTTCAGGTCGTAAGCGGAACGCGCCTGCGCGTACCGCTCTTTCAGCCGCTCGCCGAGACGGCTGCCGTAGCGCTCCAGCCCGAACAGGTGCGAGATGAGTTTCAGGCGCTCGCTCTTTGACTCTTTCAAAAAACGCGCGAACTCCCCTTGCGGCAGGGCGATGCATTTTTTAAATTCGTCAAACGTCAGCCCGACGATCTCTTCGATCTTCGCGTTCGTGTTTTTGACGCCTTCGCTGACGGCAATTTCGCGCCCGTCCCTGATTTCGGATAGGCGGAGCGACTGTGCGGAATTTTTCCTGCGGATCTCCCGTTCGATGCGGTACACGCTGCGCTTTCCGCCGCTGCCCGTTTCAAACTCAAAAACAGCATACGCGCGGTCGCAGCCGTAGTTGATAAGGTCTGCGGCGGCGCCGTCGCGCACGCGGTCTACCTTCCCGTACAGCGCAAAGATCATGCTGTCCAAAATGGTCGTCTTTCCGCTGCCCGTATCGCCGAAGATGCCGAAGATCCCGCCCGCAAGCAGACGGTCGAAATCGATCCCCGCCTTGCGTGAAAAGCTGTTAATGCCGCAAAATTCCAGACGTTTAGGCTTCATCGGCATCCTCCGTCAAAGACAGGAACAGCTCCGTCAGCGCGGCGGACGGCTCCTCCCCGTACAGGCTTTTATAATAAGCGGTGAACAGCTCTTTTGAACTCATCTGCCTGCGCTGCAAGGGTACGTCCGCCGCAAGATCGCCCTGTATGAAAGGGATCACGGAGACCAACCCTTCGTTTGCCTCGTGCAGCGCGCGCACCTGCGAAGATAAAAGCGGCTCGTTCAGATAGAGCGTGAGTTCGATGTAGCAGTTCTCATATTGGCGCAAAAGCGCCTCCGCCCGCTGGGCATCCGATTCGGTAAGCCGCAAAAGCTGCCTGCCCGCCGTAAGCGGCACTTCGTGCAGCCCGTGCACGCCGCTTTCGTCCAGATCGAATACGGTGACCGACTTTTTTGCGCCCGCCTCGTCAAAGGAATATTGCAGGATCGAGCCGCTGTAAACAACGTTGCCTTTAAAGCTCTGCCGTTTGTGCAGATGACCGAGCGCGGTATACCCGACGGGCGGCAGCAGCCCGAGCGGTACGGCGCGCGCGCCGCCGAGGTCGATCTCGCGTTCCCCTTCCGTCACGCTGCCGCCCGCAACAAACAGGTGTGACAAAAACACGGAAGGCAGGGAATGCACGTTTTCGCGCTGCCCCGCGTCGATCCAGCGGCGCATTTTATCCGCAAAACTTTCGTTCGGGTCTTTTTCCTCTTTCAGGCGCGCTTCGTTCGGGTACGGCAGTACGTTCACGAACACCTTTTCGCCCTTGCCGTTTGCAAACACGATGTGGTTGGCGCCCGCTTCCTCCGCACAGGTGCCGTTCCGAGGGAAAAGGCGCGGCACCCTTCCGTCGTTTCCGTACAGGTAGATCCCCTGCTCTTCCGCCAGCACGGCGGCCGCCGTCAGCCGCACGTAATCGTCGTGATTTCCGCTGATGGCGAGCAGGCAGCGGGTCTCCCCCGCGATCTCTTTGACCGCATGAAAAAAGACGCCTTCCGCCTCTGCGGAGGGTAAAAAGGTATCGAACACGTCGCCTGCGACAAGAACAAGCTCAACTTGTTCGCGCTCGCAGATGGCGGCGATCTCGCTCAACACGGCTTTTTGTTCGGTCAGGCGGTCGCGCCCGACGAGGCGCTTGCCGATATGCCAATCGGAAGTGTGCAGGGTCCTCATGCAAAAACGAAGCAAAAACAAAGTTTTGCAATTTGAAGAAAAAATTCGGTGCAATGCCCTTGCTTTTGCGCGAAATTATTTATATAATAGTATAGCGCAATTTCGGAAATAAATCAAGCGTTGCACGGAGTTTGCAAATGGGATTTTGCACTTATTCCAACGAGTTTTCGGCGGCGTCTTATACAAATGTCGAAAACCAGTTTATCAACAAATATATGCCGACGGCGGACGGTGACGCCGTAAAAGTGTACCTGTTCGGGCTGTACCTGTGCCAGAACGTGCAGGGCGACTATACGCTGGCGGAGGCGGAGCGCGCGCTCGGCATGCCGCAGGAGCGTATCGTAGACCTGTTCCGCTTTTGGGAGGATTTCGACCTGCTTGCGATCACCTCGACGGAGCCGTTTTCCGTGCGGTATTACCCCGCCGATTACGCCAAAGGCAAACCCAAGCGCATCCGTACCGAAAAATATGCGGACTTCAACAAAGCCGTACAATCGCTCATGCCGCAGAAGATGATCTCTGCCTCCGAATTCATGAAGTATTTTTCGGTCATGGAAGAGTATGCGATCAAACCAGAAGCGATGCTGCTCATCGTGCGGTATTGCATCGACCTGAAGGGCGAGAACATCGCGCAGAACTACATCCTGCAAGTCGCCCGCAATTTCGCGGCGGAAGGCGTAACGACCGTTGAGCAGATCGAAAACAAACTTTCCGATTATGTTGTGCGCAGCGGAGACGCCGCCGCCGTGCTGCGCGCAATGAGTTCTTCGCGCAAGCCCGAGCCGGAAGATTACAAACTCCTCAAAAAATGGACGGACGAGCTCGGCTTCGGCATGCCCGCGATCCTGTATACCGCGGGGCTGCACAAAAAAGGTACCTTTGCAAAACTCGACTCCGCAATGCAGGAGCTGTACGCCAACAAAAAATTTTCCGAACGGGAGATCGGCGAATACCTTTCGCGCAAGACGGAGATCCGCAACCTTACCATCGCCATAGCGAAAGAACTCGGCGTGTACTGCCCCGTCGTGGATACGTATACGGACAATTTTGTCAGCGGCTGGCTTGCCGCGGGGTACGAAGACGCTTCGCTCCTGCAGCTTGCAAAGTACTGCTTCAAACGCGGGAAAAAATCGTTTGAAAAGATGGACGAGCTCATCAAAAAGCTCACCGAGCGCGGCGCCGTTTCCGCCGAAAGCCTCGTCGCTTATATGGAGACGGAGGCGCGCGAGCAGGAATTTGCCGCCGAAGTACTGCAAAAGGCGGGGCTTGCGCGCAAGGTGAACAATTGGGACAGAGACTGCCTGCGCACCTGGCGCGGCTGGAACTTTTCGGATGAAATGATCCTGAAAGCGGCGGAACTCGCTTCGGGAAAAGTCAGCCCCGTCCCCTACATCAATTCCGTGCTCTCTTCCTGGAAGGCGAAAAACATTTTCAGCCCCGCGCAGATCGAAAAAGAACTGCCCCGCGAAGCGTATTCGCTTGCAAAGCAGCGCGAAGAGCACGACGCGGAATTTAAAAAGAAAGTCCGCAGCTATTATTTCAGCCTGCGCGAAAAGGCGGAAGACCGCGCCGAACATTACCTGAAACTTGCCCGCAGCGACGCGGATTTCAAAGCAAACGAAGACGCGATCAAGGCGGGCGAGATCAGGCTCGCCAAAGCAGAGGCGCTCGGCGGAGAGACCGCCGCGGAACAGACAAAACTTACACAGCTCCGCGAAGAGCGCGCCGCCATCCTTATGCGCCTGAAACTGAGCGAAGAGATGCTCGTGCCGCAGTACCGCTGTAAAACATGCAACGATACGGGCTTCGACGCAGACGGGAACGTCTGCTCCTGTTATAAAAAATTCGTCGAGAACGTCAGCAGCGAACAAAAGCTGGAAAACATCCTCGACGTGTATTCGGATATCGAACTCTGACCTTCCGTGCCGCAGCGCCCGCTGCGGCACGTTCTATTTTTTGCGGAGCGCGTCCGCCGCCCCGCAAAACCCGCTCATGTCGCCTTCCCGCAGATCGAGGTAATAGCATCTGCCCTCATATTTTCCGCCGTTTTTGCGGATGAGATTGAACCCCTTATAGCCCGCTTCGGCTTTGAACAGCAGCGCCTCAAAAGGCATCCCCGCACAGGTATGCCCGCAGGGAAAGGTAAATTCCGCCCACAGCCCGCTGCGCATTTCCTCTTTTGTGAGCTTGTCGATGCTGACGCCGAACGCGGGCATTTGTACGGCGTGCGCCGTCATTTTCTCCCACGCCTGCATCAGATCGGCATATTCCGCCGTATCTTTCGCATAACAGGCGCTCTCTCCGTCAAAGTAAAGGCAGATGCTCTCCGCTTCCGCGATGTATCCGCAGATCTCTTTCATTTCAAAGCCTCCGCAAGAAAAACTGAAAAGGAAGGCAAACACACAGGCAATAAGTTGCGTCATGCGAAAAGTTTGCCCCTTCCTGCCTGTATTATACACGGTTCCGCACAAAAGCGCAAACCTTTGAAAAGATAAATTTTGTAAAAATATTTATATAAAACCGTTGACATTTTTTAGACGGAAGTGTATAATACGGGCAGAGAAAACAAAAGGAGGTCTGCGGGATGAAAAAAGCCATGTACAGCCTGATGCTCGCCGAAGAGGTGGTGCGCGCCGTTGACAGGCTCGCCGCCGAAAAAGGCACGAACCGTTCCAACCTCATCAACCAGATCCTGGCGGAATACGTATCTTTGACGACGCCGGAAAAACGCGTGAGCAACATCTTCGACCTGATCGAAACGATGATGGGCAAGACGGAGGGCTTTCTGCTCTATTCGCAGCCGAACGACATGACGATGTCCATAAAAAGTTCGCTGCACTACCACTACCGCCCCACCATCCGCTATGAAGTGGAGATGTACCGCACGCCCGCGAGCACGATCGGGCAGCTGAAGATCATTTTCCGCACGCAGTCGCCCGAGCTTTTGCTCGGATTGACGAGGTTCTATAAACTTTGGATCGGGCTGGAAGAGATCTACATCAAGCACTTTTTCCCCGAAAATTCCATCCGCTACGGAATGGAAAACGGGAAGTTTTTGCGCACATTCGCCGTGCCGAACGATACGGAATACACCGAAGAGCAGACCGCAAACGCGATCAGCCACTACATCGCCACGTTCGACGAGATGCTGAAAGACTTCCTTGCTGGAAAATACACGAGCACGCAGGCGTTGGAGCAGCGGTACCTCGCCTACCTGAACAGCGGCGTGCTTCTTATATAAAGGAGGTAAACGACCATGAACGCACAGAAATTTACGAAAAAATCGTTGGAAGCGGTGCAGGCGGCGCAGAGCATCGCCATTGAAAACCAAAACATGCAGATCATGCCCGAACATCTTTTGTATGCGCTTGTCGACCAGGAAGGCGGGCTGATCGCGCAGCTGCTCAAAAAGACGGGCGTAGACACGGACAACATGCTCGCCCTGCTCGATTCCGCCATCGGCAAGATCCCCGCGGTCAGCGGCAGCGGCAGAGAGCCGGATAAAATTTATATCTCCCCCGTCACCGACAAGATCTTCAACGAAGCCGAACGGCTTGCGTCCTCCATGCGCGACGAATACGTGTCCGTCGAGCACATCATGCTTGCCGTGTTCGACCATGCGACGGATGAGATCAAAACGATCTTCCGCACGCTCGGGATCACGAAGGACGGTTTTTTAGCGGAGCTCAAAAAAGTCAAGACCGACCGCGTGACCAGCGACGAACCCGAAAACACGTACGACGCGCTCGGCAAATACGGGTTCGACCTTGTGCAGCGCGCCAAAGAACAGAAGCTTGACCCCGTCATCGGGCGTGACAACGAGATACGGAACGTCATCCGCATCCTTTCCCGCAAGTCCAAAAACAACCCCGTGCTCATCGGGGAACCGGGCGTCGGCAAAACGGCGATCGCGGAGGGGCTTGCACAGCGCATCGTGCGCGGCGACGTGCCCGAAGGGCTGAAAAACAAGACCATTTTTGCCCTTGACATGGGCGCGCTCATTGCGGGCGCGAAGTTCCGCGGCGAGTTTGAAGAGCGCTTAAAAGCCGTGCTCAACGAGATCAAAAAGAGCGAAGGCAAAGTCATCCTCTTTATCGACGAGCTGCACACGATCGTCGGTGCGGGCAAATCGGATGGCGCGATGGACGCGGGCAATTTGCTGAAGCCCATGCTTGCGCGCGGCGAGCTGCACTGCATCGGCGCGACCACGCTGGACGAATACCGCAAATACATTGAAAAGGACGCAGCCCTTGAACGCAGGTTCCAGCCCGTAATGGTCGACGAACCGACCGTGGAAGACACGATCTCCATTCTGCGCGGGCTGAAAGAGCGCTACGAAGTGTTCCACGGCGTGCAGATCCACGACCAGGCGCTCATTGCGGCGGCTACCCTTTCGCACCGCTATATTTCGGACAGGTTCCTGCCCGACAAGGCGATCGACCTTGTAGACGAAGCGTGCGCGACCATCCGCACGGAGATCGACAGTATGCCCGCCGAGATGGATGACATCGCGCGCAAGATCATGCAGCTTGAGATCGAAGAGATGGCGCTCAAAAAGGAGACGGACACTCTTTCAAAAGAGCGGCTTGCCGCTTTGCAGAAAGAGCTTGCCGACCTGCGTGAAAAATTCGACGCCATGAAGGCGCAGTGGAACAACGAAAAGGCGAGCATTCATGTCGTATCCGACACAAAAGCCGAGATCGAAAAGGTAAACGGCGAGATCGAAGCCGCCCAGCGCATGGGCGATTATGAAACGGCGGCAAAGCTCAAATACAGCCGCCTGCCCGAGTTGCAGAAAAAGCTGGACGACGCGCAGAAAAACAGCGGCAAGAAACAGAATATGCTGCTGCGCGACACCGTCACCGAAGAAGAGATCGCACGCGTCGTTTCCCGCTGGACGGGCATCCCTGTTTCCAAACTGATGGAAGGCGAGCGCGAAAAGATCCTTCACCTTGACGACATCCTGCACAAACGCGTCATCGGGCAGGACGAGGCGGTGACCAAAGTGACCGAAGCGATCCTGCGTTCGCGCGCGGGCATCGCCGACCCCAACCGCCCTATCGGCTCCTTCCTGTTCCTCGGCCCCACGGGCGTCGGCAAAACCGAGCTTGCCAAAGCGCTTGCCGAAAGCCTGTTCGACGACGAGCACAACCTTGTCCGCATCGACATGACCGAATACATGGAAAAATTCTCGGTCTCCCGCCTGATCGGCGCGCCTCCCGGATACGTGGGCTATGACGAAGGCGGGCAGCTCACCGAAGCGGTGCGCAGAAAGCCCTATTCCGTCGTTTTGTTCGACGAGATCGAAAAGGCGCACCCCGATGTGTTCAACATCCTTTTGCAGGTCTTGGACGACGGGCGCATCACCGATTCGCAGGGGCGCACGGTCGACTTCAAAAACACCATCATCATTCTGACGTCTAACCTCGGTTCGCAGTTCCTTTTGGACGGCATCGACGAAAACGGCGAGATCGGCGCCGACGCAAAAGATCAGGTCGCCGACTTGCTGAAACACACCTTCCGCCCCGAATTTCTGAACCGTCTGGACGAGATCGTGTATTACAAGCCGCTGACCAAAGACAACGTGACAAAGATCATCGACCTTCTGATCCGCGGGCTTACCGAACGGCTCAAAGACAGGCAGATCGGCTTGGAGATCACGCCGCTCGCCAAAGAGCTTATCATCGAAAACGGCTATGACCCCGTATACGGCGCCCGCCCGCTCAAACGCTATCTGCAAAGCAAGGTCGAAACGCTCATTGCACGCACCATGCTGGAAAACGATCTGCAGCCGGGCAACGTCATCGAGATCGGCGCCCGCAACGGCGACTTCACCGTAAAGATCAAATAATACAACCAACAAAAAACGCATCGGCTGCCCATGCTGCCGATGCGTTTTTTGTTACAGTTTTTTCAGATAAAAGATCTCGTCCGCGCGCAGGCGGCGCACTTTGCCGCGTTCAAGCGAACCGAGCGAAAGCTCCCCGACTTTGATCCGCTTCAAAAAGACGACCTCTTTTCCGACGGCTTCGAACATGCGCCGCACAAGGTGGTATCTCCCTTCGCTGACGGTGACGTGCAGCTTCGTTGCCCCCTTGTCTGTTTCGGTGACCTTCACCGTGCACTTATTCGTGCGCTTGCCGTCCAGCTCCAGCCCGCCGCGCAGTTTGTTCAGCTCGGCGTCGCCGATGCTGCCTTCGATGCGGACAAGATAGGTTTTGGTGATCTCGTTTTTCGGATGGGTCAGGCGGAAAGCGAGGTCGCCGTCGTCGGTAAAAATGAGCAACCCTTCCGTATCGTAGTCGAGCCTGCCGACGGGATAGACCCGCCCTGCGTGTTCGGGCAAGAATTCCATGACAGTTTTTCTGCCCTTATCGTCTTTTACGGTGCAGACGCAGCCTTTCGGCTTGTTCATGATAAAATATTCGTGTTCGGCGGGAAGGGCGACCGCCACGCCTTCCACGGTGACCTTATCTTTTTTTTCATTGATCTCCGCTCCGAGCGCGGCGGGCTTTCCGTTGACTTCGACTTTGCCCTCTTCGATCAGTTTATCGCAGCCGCGGCGGCTTGCCACGCCGCAGGCAGCAAGAAATTTGTTGATGCGCATGCCTTTCCTCGTCCGTTTTTCGCGATCTCGTATAAGATGTCCGAAAAACTTTTTTCGATCTTCTCTATACTAACGATTTTCTGCGAAAAAAGCAACTGATTTTTAAGGTAAATGCGCAACTCTCCCGCCGCATCGCCCACTTTTACGGGAAGTCTGAGGCGCGGCTGCAATGTTTTTTCGATGCGGACATGTGCACGCTCCCTTTCGGCAAGCGGATAGGAAAAACTTGCCGGGCAGCCGCAGCGGCAGGTTTTCCCGCGGTAGCCCGCGGGTACGCGCACGCAAAAGCCTTCCCCGTCAAAAAGACGCGTGTAGCGGTATTCCGCAAAACAGGAATCCAGCAGCTCCGTACTGCGCTCATACATCTGCGGGCTGTTCAGCGTCACGCAGACAAGGTGCATGCCGCCGCGCTCCGCCGCAGTGACAAGGCATCTCCCCGCCTCTTTGGTATACCCTGTTTTTACGCCTTCCGCCCCTTCGTATCCGTACAGCATTTTATTTTTGTTGCGGAACACGCGAACCGTCTGCTCGCCCTCTGTCTGCCACTCTTTTGCCGATACGACGGCGCGGAACGTTTCGTTGTGCAGTGCATATGCGGCGATCCGCGCAAGGTCGAGCGCCGTTGTGTAATGCCCTTCGGCGGGCAGCCCGTGCGGGTTTGCGAAACGGCTGTTTTCCGCACCGATCTCTTTGGCGCGTTCGTTCATGCGCTCCGCAAACGCGGGCACGCTGCCGCTGTGGTGCAGCGCCAGCGCAACGGCGCAGTCGTTCCCCGAACGCAGCATCAGCCCGTATAACAGATCAATCACGCGGACGCGTTCGCCTGCGGTCAGATAAACGCTCGAACCTTCGGTGCCTGCCGCCTCCTGCGGAACGGAGATCACTTCTTCAAGATCGCAGTCCTCGATGATGAGCAGCGCCGTCAGGATCTTTGTGGTGCTTGCCATGGGCAGCCGCTTCTCCGCATGCCGCGCATGGAGCACGCGCCCGCTTTCAATTTCGATCACCGCTTCGCCTGCGGAAGTTTCGGCAGCGTGCACGCCGAGCGGCGGCACGGTAAAACATAATAGCACCGCCGCAAGGAGGAGCGCGGCAAGAACGCCTTTACTCCGCTTCATCGCCGCCCTGCAGCTTTTTGAGAAGATCCGCTGCTTTGTCGATCAGGTTATCGAGCGGGTCGCCGCCCGCATGCACAAAGCGGCAGCCGTTGCCGTCGTCGAGAATGAACCCTGCGGGTTTTAACGAGACGACCGCCCCGCTTCCGCCGGCGAACGGCATGCTCTCTCCCTCTTTGATGACCTTCGTTTCCCCGAGGTCGCCTCCGCCCGAAAGATACCCGAGCGTGACTTTGGATACGGGGATCACCTGGTATCCGCTCGCCGTGCGTATGGGCGTGCCGACGACCGTTGTGACGTCGGCGAGCGCAGACAGATCTTCCATCGAACGCTCTACAAGCTCATTGACTTTTTTGTTTTTTTCTGATTTTTTCATATTGACTGAACCTTTCCATGATCTTGCGCAAAAGCAGCTTCCCTGCCGCAAGCATCAAGAACAAAAGATTGAAAACGAGGATCACGCGCTGGCTTACTTTCAGAACGTTTTTGCTCTCGTGCAGCAGGATATCCGCTTTGAACGAACGGCACTTCTTTTTTGTGCGCAGCACGCACCCCGCAACGGCGGAGCCACACTGCACGAGCGCGGCGGCGGCAATCGCCGTTGCCGCTTCCTCTTTTGACCCGATCTCAAGCACCTGGCTGTACGCAAGCATGCGGAACCCGCGCAGTATGCGGAACTTGCGGTCTGCCCCGCGCATTTCGGCATACGGGAGCAGGACTGCCTTTTTGTTTGTAAGATGGAACGCGATCCCGCCGCGATACGGCTGCGCGTACCCGCCGTGCAGCTTGATGATGCGCAGCACATAAAACGCGAACCAGCACTTTTTCTCCCGCAGATCCGTATACAGGTAGATCGTAAAAAAGATCGGGCAGAGCAAAACAAAGGCAGCAAGCGGCAGCGCGACCGCCAAAGCATTCATATACGTTCCTCATGCGGCGTACCGATCCGCAGCCGCGCCGATCAGACCGCCCAATTCTGCGCGATCTCGCGCACTGAGTCGAAGTACCCGCTCTTTTCGGCGCTTTCGTTGGCAAGCAGCGGCACGTTGGCGACTTCTACGTTGTTTTTATACACGACGACGCGCCCTACTTCTTCTCCCGCAAGAACGGGTGCGCGCCTTTCCTGCAGTTCGGTTTCATAAAAGATCTCGTCTTCGTCGCCCTTCCCGCAAAAGACGTAGCAGCCTTCGGCGGGGCGGACGGCAACGGATTTTTTCTTGCTTCCGCGCACGCCGCAGGCGACGCCGCTCATTACCTCCGGCTCCAAAACCGTTTTGCACGTGAAATTCGCAAAGGCATAGTCGAGGAGCGTGCGCACGCCGTCAAAGCGCGTTTTGCTGCTGTCTGCTCCGATCACGACGGCGATCACGCGCATGTTCCCTCGCAGCGCCGACGCCGCAAGGCAGAACCCCGCCTCTGACGTATAGCCCGTTTTTCCTGCGTCGCAGCCCTGGTAGGAACGGATCAGCTTGTTTGTGTTCGCCATTTCCGTCACCCTGCCGCCTTCATGCTGCATTTCATCCATCCAGATCTTGCTGTACGTATAATATTCTTTGTGCCGCAGCAATGCCGCGAGCATCGCCGCTACGTCCTTTGCGCAGGAATACTGCCCCGCTTCGGGCAGCCCCGTGCAGTTGACAAAGACGGTATCCGCCATGCCGAGTTCCTTTGCGCGCCCGTTCATGCGGCGGACAAAAAGTTCTTCGCTCCCCGCTATGCGCTCTGCCATCGCCACGCAGGAATCGTTTGCAGAGGCGATGCAGATGCTTTTGATCAGCTCACCCGCGGGATAGACGCCGCCCGCTTCCAAAAAGACCTGCGAACCGCCCATTCCGCTCGCGTTTTCGCTGACCGCAATGCCTTCATCTGCCGTCAGCCCCTTGTCAAACTCTTCAAAACAGAGAAGGAGCGTCATGATCTTGCACATGCTTGCGATGGGCAAGTGCTGTGTGCTGTTTTTCTCGTAGACGGCTTCACCGCTGCGCCAGTCGCACAAATACGCGGCTTTGCACCCGCTGCCGAGCGGGTCGCTGCCCGCCGCCATAACGGTGACGCCGCCGAAAGCGGTAAAGGCAAGCAGACAGCAAAAAAATAAGAGCAATACTTTTTTCATGGTCATATCTCCCACAAGGCAGTATGCTCTTAAAGCAAATAGTTATTCCGTTTTATGTGCCGCATAGTACTATGCTTGTTCGCAAATATCTTTGTATATCAGGGAAAACAGCGAGCAGATGTTGCTTTTCAGTTTATCCATCTGCGTCAGAACGTCCGCATGGCTCAGCCGTTCGCCCGTGACCCCCGCCGCCATATTGGAGATGCAGGAGATCCCCAAAAGGCGCATCTTTAAATACCTCGCCCCGATCGCCTCGATCACCGTGCTCATCCCCACGGCGTCCGCCCCCATGGCGCGGAATGCGCGGATCTCGGCGGGTGTTTCGTAAGACGGACCGAGCACCTGCAAATACGTACCTTCATGGCAGCGCATGCCGAGCTGACGGCAGCGGGCGGCAACGCATTGCCGCAGCTTCGGGTCGTATATCTCCGTCATATCGATAAACACGGGGTAAGCGCTGCTCGGGCGCACCCCGATGAGCGGGTTCATCCCCGTCATGTTGATGTGATCGGACAGGAGCATCAGATCGCCCGGCTGAAAGGATGTGTTGATCCCGCCCGCCGCATTTGTCAGAATAAGCGTTTCCACGCCGAGTTCGGAAAGCACGCGCACGGGCAGCACCGCCGTATCCGTCGTGTGCCCTTCGTACAAATGGAACCTGCCCTGTACGGCAACGACTTCCGCATCCCCCGCCACGGCGTGGCGAATCCGTGTTTCTGCCCGAAGTGCGTGGCGGATTTTTCCGTGGAATACGGCAGGGCGTTCGACAGGGGCGCGGGGTGACAATCGGAGGGCAATCGGAGAACAAGCG
>CASDPE010000018.1 GCA_949282395.1 uncultured Bacillota bacterium
CCCTCTCTTTCACGACAAGGTACACCGTGCCGCCCTGTTCGACATACACGGAAAGTTTGTTCCCCTGCCGCGCAAAGATAAGTTTTACGGGGTTTTGTTCCGAAGCGCCGTTCAGAATGGCAACAAGCTCTTCCGACAGTTTGCCGCCGCCGTCCAACAGATTATCCCAAGTGCTGCCCGTACCGTCGCCTGCCGAGCCGAGGTGCTGTTTATACGTGCGGTTGTCGCCCATTTCAAACCCGACAAGCTGGTTGTTACGCACCAGCACGCCCGCAAACCATGCGTTCTTGATGCCGTCGCTCAGCGCCTCGGCGTTCGTTGCGGTGACCTCGTACGTTACCACCCAATTTGCGTCGCTGCCGAGTTTTTCGTATGCGCCCCAAGTGCTGATGGTGCCCGTGGGTTCGGTGTAAGTTACATCCTTCCACGTCATTTGAGAGGCGGAAGCCGTAACATACACGGCTGCGATCGTTTTTGTATCCGCGGTCAGCGTGTAACTGTTTTCAAACACCTTTTCGCTGCCGTTGACGAGGTAGTAATCGAATACCTTCCCTTCGGGAGCGGCGTCGTGTTTCAAGGTGATGGTGCAGCCCGCGCCGAGGATGCCCGTGTAGCCTGCCCCGCCCGAGAAAGCGACGTCGACCAAGTCGGAAAATTCCGCGCCGAACGTGACCGCTTCGTTTTTGGTAAGCATATAAGTGCTGCCGGAAAGGGCGCTGCCGTTTACCGTAAAGCGCAGGAACACTTTGCCCGCGGGCGCCTGCGGCGCGTTCAGTTTGACCGTTTCCCCGAGGAAGTATGCCGTTTTATCCGCCGTTACGCCGTCTTCAAACGTTACGGTGACGGATTCGGAAATGCTTTCAAATACGATGCGCGCCTTTTCTTCGCCCGTTACGGCTTTGGCGTTTACGATCGTCGGCTTTGTTGTGACAGTAGCAGCCTCTACCCGCCATGCATACCCGAAGAAGTTCCCGTACATGGTCAGCCCGGGGATGGTGACGGTGTAGAAGTATTCGCCGTCAATGAAAACATGCATGTAATCGCCGAGGCGCACCGCATCAAAGTGTACAGGGCTCGCATCGGAAGCGTTTATAAACTTCTGCACCAGCTCCTGCGAAAGGGCACCGATCTCGTTGTAATTTCCGTTGCCGTAGTGTTTGAAGTTGCCCGTGTAGCCGCCCGTGGCATTGCCGTTGACCTGGAATTCGAGCGTGCGCGTATTGCCGAAGTAAATGGATACGCCGAACTTCTGGTTGGTCGATTCATTTGCGTTGAAGCCGCCGGTCACGTCAAAACTGAGCGCCCAATTTTCGCTTTCGCCCGCGGTCATCGCCGTGATGCGATTCTCATTCAGGAAGTCTGCCTGCACGCTCGCGGGAAGCAGCGGACGGACGTCCTCAAACTGCGTGCCCCACGTCATGTTGTCGGGCGTAAGTGCGCCGCTGACGTAGACCGCCTCGACGGTGTGCTCTTCTTTGCTGGCAACGAAGGTGTTGCCGGGAATGGGCTGCCCGTCTACCTTAAAGCAGTCAAACGTTTCACCGGGTTTGGCGTCTTCTGCATTCAGGGTGACCGTCTGCCCGATGTAATACGTCGATTCGCTCGGCCAGACGCGGCCGTCTTCCGGCACGATCGTGCTCACTACGCCGGGCGTTGCGGTCAGGCGCGAAACGTAGAAGGTGCCGTACGGAAGAAGGCGTTCTTCGTAATCCCAGAAAAAGCGCAGCCTGAACCCGGAAATATCCGAACGAAGGACTTGGTTGTTGTACTCGTCGGTCGGGTTGCCGTTGGCGCTCCAATTCTGCACATTGAAGGTGACCTTTGTCCACGTTTTTACGGGGACGTTGATATCGCCCCACCACGTGGTGCCGACGAGGGCTCTCCATGTTGCATAGTCGATGCCGCCGACCGGAGGAAGGGATGACGTGTCGCCGGGGTCGAAATACACCCAGAAGGAGAGCTCTGTATACGCACGCACGTCGGAAATGGCGGGCGCGTCGATGCTGAGGTAGGCTTCGTTGTGGTTGGTTTCGTCCTTCCCGCTGAACGCAAGTTTGTAGTACCCTTCTTCATCGGGCATTGCGGTGAGCTCGGGCACGCCCGCCTCTTCGGCAGCCGCCGCGGTGACGAACGAGCCGCTGTAATAGCTCTCCTGCGGGCTGACCTGCCGCGCGCCGAATTCGTCGTTGAAGTACACGACCGTGTTATCCTTTGCCTGCGCAGGGCCGTCTACGGGGCGGTAATACTTATAGTCGTTTACGTTGCCCGCGGCGTCTTCCGCGTGGAAATGGAGCATATAGTACTTGCCCTTCTGCTCCGCCTTCACTTCAAACAGGTCGCCCGCTTCGGGCGTGACGTCCTGCAAGTTCGTGCCTTTGTCGTCGTCTGCGAGGTACAGTTTGGCGTAGCATTTGCTCAGCTCGTAGTCGCCCGCAAGGCTGTACAGCGGCATGGCGTAGGAATTGCCCACGATGTACATATCGGGGATATCCTCGTCAAGCGTTACCGTAGGGGCGGTACGGTCGGCAAAGTCTACGATCACGACGGCGTCTTCCACGCCGCCCGCTTCAACGCCGTACACGAACTCGTACTCGCCCGGCTCGCGCACCATGATAAAGTTGGTGACGGGAACGGTGACTTCTTTGTTGTTCTGGTCTTTGACGGACTTGACCTTTACGGCAAGGTCTTCATAGGCGCTTGCCGAATAGATCGCGCCGTTTGCATCTACCACGTTGTACATAGGGATCTTGTACATGCCGAGATCCGCTTCTACACGGGCGGGCGCATCGATGTGCAGCCCTTCGTAGCTTGTTCCGCAGCCCGCCAGCACCGAAGCGCCGATGGCAAGCACGAACAGAACAAGCAGAACGGTTATCCACTTCTTTTTCATGATTTACCCCCGATCTTTTATTTACGATGCGGATTTAAGGCCCGCTGCCTCCAACATAGTATCCCAGTTCACCACAAGCTGCTCTTTGCTCTCTTTCAGAAGCGTGCTCGGCTGCTTGCCGTCGATCAGGACGGAATCAACGTAGTTGCTGCCCACCGCAGCCATATCGGTCAGCCCGCCGCGGTAGCTGAGCAACGTTTTCGGGTTTTCACAGATCACGATCGTAGACGACGTAACGCAGTCGTAACGCGATTTCATGAAGCCGGACATTTCGATATCGGGCTTATACCCGTACGGCGCAACGGTACCGCCGTTGGTTTCCGCCATGATCTGCTGCACCCTGTCAGAGAAGTAGAAGACGAGGAAGTCTTTGGCAAGCTCCTTCTGCGTTTCGGGGCGGTATGCGGGGATGCACACGGGGTAGTTGTACGTTGCGGAGTAGATCATGTTGCGCGCTTCGCTGACGCGGTCGTAATCGTCCTTCGTGACCTCGAACCCTTCACCCTTTACGGCGTCGCCCGTCGGCGCAGCCGTTTCGCCCGCCGCAACACTGTCGATATACGTGATGAGCGCGGAAAGCTCGGCGTCGTCTGCGATCGACTTATCGGGAACAACGTTGATGATGTCGCTGATGACGGGCGGCTTCATCATGCGCAGGTCTGCTTTCGTGTTCACCAGCGCGCCGCTCATTTCCTGTTCCAGCCAGTCGCCCGTGACCATGAAGGCGGCTTTTGCCTTGTTCCTGCCGAAGCCCTGCCCGATGAGCACCTGCTGCGCCTGTTTGAAGCCCATGTCTTTGCAGTCTGCATGCATGTAACCGCGGCCCATGCTCAGCACTTTCGCCGTTTCGCTCAAAGCGATGCTGCGGCCGTCCGTATCGTTGATCTCGGGGCCCATTTTCCACTCCTGCGCGGCTTCGTCCCAATACTTGCCCTCAAAATAATTCAGGTAGCTTTCATACCCGTCGTACTGCGCCCACCATACGTTGCCGAGGTAGTCCCAATAGTACAGCAGCTGCGATGAGGTCGTAAAGCTGTACACCATCTTATCGCTCATCTTGTCGGATACGCCCCTGCCGATCGTTACAAGCTCGTCGCAGATCTCCCACAGCTCCTTTGTGGTGTTCGGAACAGACCAGCCGTCCGCCGTGTTTTCTTCGCCGAGGAAGGAATCGAGCACGTCGGCGTTGTACACGATGGTCGAAATAGAGTCTGCATTGTTCATCTGGTAGATGTTGCCGTCATCGGCGAGCAGGTAGTTGTACAGCCGCTCGCTCATGTTTTCGCCGATGGTGTGATCCTGCCCTTCGGGCGTGGCTTCATACACTTCGTTGAGCGGTTCCAGAAGCTTCATGTCCTGCGCGCGCCATACGCCCAGCTGCGGGAGCAGAATGTCGTTCTGGTTGGTTTTTTCGTTCAGAAGGTTCTGGATCTCGTTGTTGGTATAGGAAGGGATCCAGTTCACGCGCACGCCCGTCTCCTGCTCGTACAGGTCGGAAATGTCTTCGCGCATTTCTTCGTCGTCAAACCCGCCCACATAGAAATGGACGCGCAGCGTGCCGTTTTTGCCTTCCTGAATGCCGCCGCTGCTGCAGCCTGCGAACAAACCAAGGCCGAGCACGGCAGCCGCGGCAATGCTTACGATCTTCAACAGTTTTTTCATTGTGTTACCTCGTTAAAAAATTTTATACCTTTACGGGAATGACGAACACGCCTTCGCCCGCCTCAAGTTCCAGGTTCAGCACGCCGTCCTTTAAAACATACACGGAACGCTCGCCGTTGCGCCATACGAGCGCGCGGTCGGCGTCTTTGAATTCCAGGCTGACCGCATCGCTCAGCCGCGCGGCGGGGTCGCTGTAATTGGCGATGAGCAGCCCGTCGTTGTTGTCTTTATCCTTGAACTGCCCGATGACCGTATCCTGCGTGGCGGAAACGGAATCGGCGCACGAAAGGGAGTCAAGCGGATCCTTCATCGCTTCGAACCCGATGTTCACGCCCGTTTCGTTTTCGCTGCCCAAGACGGTGTAAACGCCCTGCCAGTCAAAGGAAAGGTACACGTTGTCGAACTTTTTCAGCTCGGTGTTCAGTTCCTGCGCCCAATAGTACAGCTCGGTCGGCTCGCAGTCTTCACGCGTAACGCAGCCGCCCGTCATTGAGGAAAGGAACGATTCTGTGTACGTGAAGTAGGAAAAGCCCGTGATGCCGAACGCCATGCAGACGTACACCTGGTAAGCGAGGTCTACGTCGTCGACGCGGCGGGTCGTGCCGTCTACGCTCGTATCCCAGTAACTTTGGATGAACATATGGAAGTCTGCGTCGTTTTCCTTTGCAAGGTTCGCCATCGTTTCAAGTTTGGGCAGCCAGCCGCTGGAAACGCCCGTGACGCCGTTGCTCTGGTACAGAGGATATACGTCCAAAGACAGGAATTTTTCGCCCTGCACCTTTGACATGACTTCCTCCCAAAGCTTATCCGCGTACTCCTGATAAGAGATCGTCCCTACCTCATTGCTATTGACATTCGCCTGCGGATTGTACGTTACGTTGAAGGTAGGGGCTTCGGGATCGTCGCCGTACTTGGCGTTATGCCTGTTCACGATATCCAGCACGTCGCCAAAGTTATCGACGAACGGCTCGTCCCAATAGCAGATCATATCCGCCGCGGGAGATTCCGCCCGCTCGTACAAAAGCTCCCAATCTGCGTCCGTCCATTCCTCTGTGGCGTCGTGGTCAACGTTGCTGCCGAGCAAAAGGATCGCGTCCAGCCCGATCTCCTCGCACCAATCCAGAATTTCGGCATATTGCGGGGAGTCTATGTTTGCATACACCTGGTCAAGGAAAATATGCGTCAGACCCATGTCCTTCGCCGCCTGATAATTCTCCTTTGTGGGGATCGGCGAATCCCATCCGCCGATCATAAGTTCCTTATCATCGGCATAGGTCGGGTAAATTTCTCCGTCGGTATCCGCCGTTTCGGTATTACAGCCGGCAAACCCCGCCGCAACACCGAGCGTCAGAACCGCGGAAAGCAGTAAAGAAACACCTTTTTTCATGCTTGTTATTTCCTCCTTATTTATTTTCAGCAAACCCCCGCTGCTGCGGAAGCGTGCAGATTACCCTTTCAGACCGCCGGACATCGTCATGTCCATCAGCGTGTTCTGGAATACGATGTACAGCGCAAGCACGGGAATGACGCTGAGGATCAGCCCGGCGAACAGCACGGGGTAGTTCGTTTCGCGCACCTGCTTGATCTGATAAATGTACAAGCCCGATGAAAGCGTGGGCCAGTCCTTCAAAAACAGGATGGGGAACATATAGTCGTTCCACTGCTGGATAAACGCCACCAGGAACAGCGCCATGATCACGCCGACCGCCTGCGGCATCATCACCTGAATAAAGGAGCGGAAGTGCCCGGCGCCGTCGATCATCGCCGCCTCGGCATACGACCACGGCAGGCTTTTGAAAAAGGAATACAGCACAACAAAGTTGAAGCCGAACCCGCTTGCCTTGGTGAGGAGCAGGAAGGGCGAATTGTTGATGCCCAGCGTTTCATAAACGCGGTACTGCGAAGGGAACGCGCCGACGATCGGCAGCATCATCGTGAAGATCGCCACCGCGTACAGGATGTTCCGCCCGGGGAATTTGTATTTTGCCACGACGTACGCCATCATTGCGGAAACGACAACGCCGAGCAGCGACCCGCCGACCGCGTACCAGATGGAGTTGATGAACATGCCGAGCATGCCGCTGCCGGAGGTGCCCAGCCCTTCCCACGCGTCGGTGTAGTTCGTCCACACCCACGGGTCGGGGAAGCCCGTCTGGTTCTCGCCGGGGTACTTCCACTGGTCTTTGAACGAGATCGAAAGCGCGAACAGCAGCGCGTACAAAAGCGACGCCGCATAGAGCGCGAACACGATGAACATGACGATCTTTACGACCAGGAAGCCTTTTTTTCTGTTGCGCTTTCTGAGTTTTTTTACGTTCAGCACCTGCGGGGCGGTGCCGTTTTCCTGCAACGGGGCGCCCGCGCCGTTTTCCGATACGAAATCCATAGCCTTTTCTCCCCCTTTCTCAATATTCGACGTCAGGGTCGATCTTACCGAACAGCCAGCGGATGAGCATGACGACCGGGAAGCTGACGACCGTAAAGAACAGACCCATCGCCGCAGGGAAATTCAGGTTGTTGCCCGCCTGCGTACTTGCGAATATCCAATAGGATATGGTCGTCGTTTCATACGAGCCTGCCGGTATGCCCGCCGTGCCGAACAGCAGGATCGGGCCGGAACTGTTGAACAGCTGCGTGAATTGCAGGATCAGCGTTGTAGAGAGCGTGGGCCAGACCATCGGGGCGACGATCATGAACAGCTCGCGCGCCCACGAAATGCCGTCAAGCTCGCCCGCTTCGATGACCTCTTCGGGCAGCCTGTTCATGGCGCCGAGGTATAAGATCATGTTCACGCCCAGCCCCGTCCAGAGGGTGTAGAAGATGATCGTCGCCGTCGCCGTGGAATTCTGCGAAAGCAGCGGCGGAAGCTCGTAGCCGAACAGCATGTTGAGCATTTCGTACAGCGGGCCGTACTTCTGGATGATATCCTTGTACACGGTGACGAACACGACGGCGCTGATGATGGACGGCAGGTAGAAGATGACGCGGAAAAAGCGGTATCCCCAGACCTTTTTATAGAGGAAGTACGAAAAGAAGAAGCAGATGAACGTCAGCACCAGCCCCGCCGCAAAGTACAGCAGGGTGTTTTTGATCGCCACCATGATCTCCGACGCGGGGAGAGAAAATTCCTTGAAAAACCTTTCAAACTGGAAGAGCGACCAGGTGTAGATCTCCGTTCCGTCAGCCGCATTCCCCGCATACTGCTGGAACGCCATCACGATCGAGTTGATGTTTATCCATACGTAAAATATGGCAAACTGTACGACTGCGACGGCGACCATGGCATAACAAAACGCATACTTGCGCCCGTTTTTTCTGAGCGCTTGCCTGAATTTTGAAACATGCTCGTTTGTTCCCATCAAGATCCTCCCATGTTTTCGGCGCCCGCCGTACGGCGCGCCGTATTTTTACTCCTGTTCGATCGCGGCGGCTGCCGCGTTCGCTTTGCGGATGCGCGCCATCCCCGCGGCGGAGAATTTCGGCCGCCGCGCGTAATCGTACAGCCCGTTCTGCTCCTGCTCCACATCGTACAGCTGGGTGTAACAGAACCCCGAAAGCTGCCCGCAGGAGAGCAGGAAGGCGACCGTCTTTTCATAGTACCGCAAAAACGCCTCTTCGTCGCGCACGGCTTCGTATCCCCAGCCGTCCTGTTCGAGGATGCAGCAGGTCTGCTCCGCCTTCATGCCGCCGAGCGATACGCCGCCGAACTCGCTGAGGTTGAGCGGCTCTCCGTTGTACTTTGTGCCCTCGCCGAGCAGGTACATCTTCGGAAAATCGGGCGCGCCCGCTTCCGCCCGCAGCATATGTTCGCGCAGCCCCTCGTAGCCCGCATAGCAATGGAAATCGGCTACGTCCGTGCTCGTGCCGTGGTAGCCGCCGCTGACGTCTATGCAGGGGCGGGTGGCGTCGAGCGCCTTGGTGGCTGCGTACACCGCATCGACAAAGCGCCTGTCCCGCACCGTTTTGCCGTCGTTCAGGCTTTCCCACGTTTCGTTGAGCGGGCACCACGTAACGATGCAGGGATGGTTGAAATCGCGTTCAACGGCCTCTGCCCATTCGCGCAGGAACACGCCCTTTGCGCGCAGGTCGCCGTATTCCACGCCCCAGCTTGCATATTCGCCCCACACAAGGTACCCCGCCCTGTCGCATTCGTACAGGTACCGCGGCTCAAAGACCTTCTGGTGCAGGCGCGCACCGTTGAAGCCGAGCGCCTGCGCAATGGCGATATCCCTTTGCATGGCAGCCACAGACGGCGCGGTGTACAGCCCGTCTTCGTAGTACCCCTGGTCGAGGACGAAGCGCTGGAACACGCTCTTCCCGTTCAGCAAAAACTTTTTCCCTTCGTAACGCACGTCGCGCAGCCCGAAGTAGCTTTCGACCGTATCCTCGCCGAAAAAGACGGTCACATCGTACAGCCTGCCGCAGCCCGCTTCCCACAGATGCGTTTCGCCGAGCATGACCGTAAGCGTTTGCCCCGCGGCGCCTTCGGCGCTCCCCACGGGGCGCCCTTTATAGGAAACTTCGATGCGGACGGTGCCCTCGCCCTCACAGGCAACGGCGGCGTGCACGCACGCACGGGCGACATCCGGATAAAAACGGATGCTCTTTATGTACGAACGGGGCGTGCGTTCCAGCCAGACCGTTTGCCAGATCCCCGTCACCTTTGAATAAAAACAGCCGAACGACTCCTGCTTCGGCGTCTGCTTGCCGCTGGGAACGTTTTCGCGCACGTCGTCGTGGACAAACACCGTAAGGCGGTTTTTGCCCGCCTTTGCCGCGCCGCCTATTTCCGCCGCAAAGGGCGTATAGCCGCCCTCGTGCGCGCCGACGGGCGTGCCGTTCAGATACACTTCCGCCCTATGGTCTGCCGCGCCGAAGTGCACAACGAGCCTGCCTGCAAGGTCTTTTTCCGTCACTTCGATCTCACGGCTGTACATGCAGTCCGTCTGCGCGGCGTCGGCAGGAACACCCGAAAGCGCAGAACCGGGGCAGAACGGCACCTCGACCGTTCCCGCAAGCGCGGCATTCTTTTTTGAACCGTCTTTCCCCCATGCAAATTCCCATTGCCCGTTCAGGCATGTATAGGACGCTCTTTTAAACTGAGGATCCGGGTGTTCGCTTCGTACCATAAGTCCATCCTCTTTTCCGCCGCCGTTGTCCGGCAAAGCAACTTCCGCGCGCCCGCGGGCGCACCGCATTCCCTTTTCAATTTAACTATACTCCCCCGTTTTTCAAATGTCAATACCGATTCCCTTCCGATATTTGACTGTTTGGAACGCGTATTTTTCCGAATTTCGGAAAGTTACCCGAAAAGCGATTGACTTTTGTGTTCATTTTATGTTAAAATTTATAATAGAAATACATAACCGCGGAGGCAGCGCCATGAGCGATATCCTGACCCCGACAAAGAACCTGACGCTCAACGTCGATTCGGCGGACGACCACGAACTGATCGCCAAATTATGCTACGCGCTCTCGAACGGAGAGCGCGTAAAGATCATGAAGGCGCTGATCTACCATTCGCAGAGCCTTTCGTCGCTTTCCAAACAGCTGGATATCCCCGTATCAAGCATTTCGCGGCACATCGACGCGCTCATCGACGCGGGGCTCGTTCACCTGACCTACCAGCCGGGGCCGAAGGGGCACGCCAAATATTACGCGCAGGCGATCCTGAGTTTTACCATCTCATTGGAGACGCTGCAAAAGGATGAACCGGACGAATCGGAATACATTGTGGAAATGCCCCTCGGGATGTTTTCGCACTGCCACATCAAAGCGCCCTGCGGCATGCTCGGAAAAGAGGCCGCCCTGTTCGGGTACGACAACCCGCACCTGTTCTTTTCCCCCGTCCGCGCAAACGCCGAATGCCTTTGGTTCGATTCGGGGTTCATTTCATACAACTTCCCCACGGACTTTTCGCGCATCCGCAAATTCACGTCGGCAACGTTCTCCTTTGAGATCTGTTCGGAAACCATCTATTACAACGATAAGTGGCCCTCCGACATCACTGTGTGCATCAACAACGTTGAAGTGACCACCTTTACTTCCCCGGGCGATTTCGGGGGCAGGCGCGGCAAATACACGCCCGCCTACTGGCCGCTTACGAGCACGCAGTTCGGGCTACTGCAAAAGATCACCGTCAATAAGGACGGCGTGCTCGTGAACAACGTGCTCGTTTCCGACAAAGTCCGCTTCGACGACCTGCACATCTACGACGGAACATCCGTAAAGCTGGATATCGGCATCAAGCCGGACGCCAAGCATAAAGGAGGCATCAACCTGTTCGGCAAAAACTTCGGCGATTACCCGCAGGCGATCATCATGGCGCTGAAATAGCGCCGCAAAAAAGCATTTTGCACAAAACAAAAATCCCTGAAAAGCGAATACATTTTTCAGGGATTTTTTCCTGCGGGAATTATTTTTTGCAAGCGCGGCGGCTTGCCTTTTTATGCCTTTTCTCCTTTCCGCTGCACAAAGCGGACGGTGAACGCGGTGCCTTTGCCGAGTTCGCTCTCCACCGAAAGCACCCAGCCTGCGCGCTTGCACAGCTTTTTGACGATGGCGAGCCCCAGCCCGAAGCCGCCGCCCCCGCCGCCGTGCGATTTATCCACGGTGTAAAAGCGGTCGAAAATGCGCTCCTTGTCCTCTTCGGCGATGCCGATGCCCGTATCGCGCACGACGAGCACGGGCTCCTTGCCGCCCGTGAGCGAAACGCAGAGCGTGCCGCCTTCGCGGTTGTAGCGGACGGCGTTGCTGACGAGGTTGTTCACGATCTCGAACAGCCGTTCGCGGCGGGAGCGCACGCAGACGCCCTCCTCCACGTTCATCGTAAAGGCGATGTTCCGTTTGCGGATCTTCGGCTCGAACACGCTTGCCGCTTCGCGCACCAATTCGGAGAGGTTCACGTCCTCGTCGGGCAGTTCGTCGCTGTCGATCTGCGAAAAGTTGATGATGCTCTTCACAAGGTTGGCGAGGCGGTCGCTCTGTTTGATGATCGTCTTTGCCGCCCCCTGCGCGCGCTCGGGCGAGAGCGTGCCCGCCGCCATCAGCTCGGCAAAGCCGCGGATGCTCGTCAGCGGCGTATTCATTTCGTGCGTAACGTTGGCGATAAACTCGTTTTTGGAGCGCGCCGCCGCCATCTGCTCGGTGATATCGGTAATGAGCAGCACACAGACGGTCTCATGGAAGGTAAAGCGCAGCGAATGATTGCGCCCGCCCTGCGTGCGCAGGAGCGTGGCAGGCTCGTGCGCGGCAAGTACGGCGGCAACTTCCGCGTCCTCTGCAAACGGAGCGAGGGTGCCCTGCGTGTCGTACCCGAGAAAGCGCGCCGCCGTGCGGTTGATGAGGATGACGTCCTCCGCGTCGCGGAAAATGGCGATGCCGTGCTCCATGCTGTCCAAAACCAGCGTTTCCACCCGCCTGTCCTCGCGCATGCGGTCAACTTTGTCCTCGATCTCGGCGGTCATTTCGTTCATCATTTTGGCGACGGGCTGCAATTCCTTATATTTGGTATGCACCTGCCGCCCGCCCGAGAGCGCCGCCTCGCGCGTGAGCGCTTCCACGGGGCGGAGCACCGCGCCCGTGGCGATCCACGAAAAGAGGAAACAGAACAGGATATCCAGCGCCAGGCACAGGGCGATGGTCGGCAGCGCGTCGCCCAGCACCGAAAACACCGAACCCGTAGCGACGCCGACGCGCAGGTAGTACTGCTGCCCGCCCGCCGCAAAGCCGCGGCAGTAATAGACCATGTCTTCGCTGAGCGTTGTACTTTCGCGCACGACGCCGCCCTCGCCGCCGTTCATGGCGTCGGAAAACTCGGGTCTGTCCGCACGGGACTGCCCGATCAGGGAAGCATCGAAGCTGTCCGCCAAAATGACGCCGCCCTCGTCCGTGACGGTGACGCGCACCCCGTTCAGCCGCTGCGAAACGGCTTCGGCGCGTTTCTGCGAAACGCCGCTTTCGGCAAGCTCTGCCTCCGCCACGCCCGCGTATACGGTCAGGTACCGCTCGGAATCGGCAATGCCGCTCTGGTAAAAGATCCCCGTATACAGGAGCGTGATGAGCACGATCCCCGCGATCGTGATGATGAGCGAAAAAAGCAAGATGCGTTTTTTCATACAAAGACCTTTCTATTCCGCCTGTTTCTGCCTTCCCGCATGTGGGGAAGGTTTCATGCTTTCATCCCGAGCCGCCCTTTTGTCATCCCGAGCCGCCCTTTTTTGTCATCCCGAGCTGCCCTACTGTCATCCCGAGCCGTCCTTTTGTCATCCCGAGCCTGTCGAGGGATCTCTATGAAAATTCCATCCTTGTCACCCTGAGCGAGCCGCCGAGAAGGAACGGCGGCGAGCCGAACGGGTCTTTGCCCTGCCTCGCGCGGGTCGGATACTGTCAATATAGCCTAACAACCCGAATACGGCTCTCGCGGTTTTCGGGCAAAGATTTCTCCACTCGCTGCGCTCGGTCGAAATGACACAAAGGGGTTGCTGCCCTACTGTCATCCCGAGCCTGTCGAGGGATCTCTATGAAAATGTTGTCCTTGTTATAAAAGAGATCCTTCGGCTGCGCTTCGCTCCGTTTTTCGGCTCACAGGGAGGAAGGTGAGCACCTCTACTCCTCCCGCTTCCCCTCATCCGTCAAACGGCTATGCCGTTTGCCACCTTCCCCGCGGAGGGGGAAGGTTTTAAACGTTGCGATTTTCGGGAGCCCTGTTTTTGGGGAAACCTTGCAAAAAATCAAACTGCGCGTGACAAAATGACACTTTTGCCTAAGCGCACCCTCGTCGGAGCAGTCGGCTGCGCTCTCGCATCGCCCCAAGGGGCAATGCTCGCATGCGCACTCCGCTCCTCCTCTTCCCAAAAATCTCACTTCGTTGCGATTTTCGGGAGCCCTATGACCGCAAACCTGCGGCTCAATTCGGAAAGAGCGCATTTGTGCTCTGAATAATTTCTGCAAAAGCAAAAACCACGCTTTTTGCTTTTGCACCTTGCGCTTTGCGGAAAGCGTAAAGGAAGAGGGTGAATTTCGGGCACTTCTATAACGGTGTGCCCTGAAAAGTGCCCGAAAGAGGGAGAAACTGTTGTCCCGACCATAGGGAGGGCAACGGTGTCGCCCTCAACTCGTAAAAATCGCAGGCAGCAGCCTGCCGAGATTTTTACGAGACCTCCTATTCTCTATACACAAACTTATACCCGACGCCGAACACCGTTTCGATGTAGTCGATGCCGAGCTTGCGCAGCCGCGCAACGTGGTTATCCACCGTGCGCGTTTCCCCTTCGTCATACCCCCAGACGGCGTTCAGAATGTTTTCACGGGTGAGCGCCTTCCCCTCTTTTTGCATGAGGTATTTCAGCAGGTTGAACTCTTTGTTGTTCAGTTCCAGGCGCACGCCGCGCAGCGTGACCGTCATCGTATCCTCGTCCAAAGACAGGTTGCCGCGCACGAGCGCCGCCGTCTGCCGCGAACGGCGCAGCAGCGCATTGACGCGCGCCGCAAGCTCTAAAACGCCGAAGGGCTTGGAAACGTAATCGTCCGCGCCGAGGTTCAGCCCGCGCACCTTGTCCGTTTCCTGCCCCAGCGCCGAAAGCAGGATGACGCCGACCATCGGATACTTTTGTTTGAGCCGCGCAAGCACGTCAAGCCCGTTGCCGTCGGGCAACATGATGTCTAAGAGCGCCGCTGCGGGCGGCTCCTTTTCCACGGCGTCCCAGAACTCGGCTATGGTCGGGTAACACTCCGTTTCGATGTTCGACATTTCCAGCGCGCAGGTGACCAGCTCGCCGATATTTTTGTCGTCTTCCAGCAAATATACGCGTTTCTCCACAATGAACCTCCGCGCAGAAGAACCCTTCCGCAGGTATTATATCATGAACGGGGCACACCGCGCAAGCCCTTTTCACTCAATCAAAGGCATGCGCCACATATGTGAGGTGGTCTGCCGCACGTTCCAAGTTTCCGACGAGGTTGATGAACACCCCGCTCGACTCGGGCTTGCACTTGCCCTCGTTCAGCCTTTCGATGTGGTCGGTGACCATCGCTTTGCGGGCGGCGTCGATCTCGCTCTCTACATTGTCCACCGCACGGATGACGGTGATGTCCTTCCTGTCGAACGCCTCCATCGTCTTTTCGTAGAGCTGTTCGATCTTGGCGTACATGTTTTGCAGCGCTTTGATGACGGCGGGCGAAAATTCGATGCCGTCGCGCTTGCAGTTGCGCGTGTACTTTGTTACGTTGTCTGCAAGTTCGGCGATACGCGCCACGTCGCCCGTGGCGTGGTGCAGCGCGTAAATGGTGCGCTCATCCGTTTCAGAGGTATCTTCCGAAGAGATCTTGATAAGGTAGCCGACGATCTTGCGCTCCATATCCGAAACGTTGGCATTGAGCGTGTTCACCTGCGCCGCCGCCTCGGTATCCTTGTTGACAAAGGCTTCAAACGCCGTTTTCAGGCTCTCCATCGCCGTTGCCGCCATGCGCGTGACCGCCTTGTTCGCCTGCCCGACGGCGATCGTCGGCGAGGTGATGAAGCGCTCGTCCAAAAGTTTTTCGGGCGAAGCGTCGTCGCCCGCCGTTTTGCCCGCCCCCTTCTTTTCGCGGACGAGCTTGGTGGCGATCTTCACGAACACCTTGATAAAGGGCAGGAACAGCCCCGTGCAGACGACGTTGAAGAAGGTATGGAACAGTGCGATCTGCAGTCCGGGGTCTTTGGGGAACCACGCGCCGAGGGTGGCGTTCAAAAATCCGGGCCAGCACAGCAGGAACACGGAGAAGATGACCGTGCCGAACACGTTGAACATGAGGTGGATGAGCGCCGCGCGCTTGGCGTTCGTGTTCGCGCCGATGGACGAAAGGAGCGCGGTGACGCAGGTACCGATGTTCGTGCCGAGCACAAGGAACAAAATGCCGCTGTTGGACGGGTCGCCGATAAACAGCGTGCCCGTGGCGACGATCTGCACGATGAGCGTTGTGACCGCGGAGCTGGACTGCACGATGCCCGTGATGACCACGCCCGCCAAAAGGAGGATGAAGCGGTTGTCTACGCTGCGCAAAAAGTTGAATACGGCTTCGGACTTGGAAAAATCTTCCATCGCCATGCCCATGTATTCCAGCCCGAGGAACACCAGCCCCAAGCCCGCGAGCAAGAGCCCGATGCTCTTGGTCTTTTCCTTTTTGGCGAGCATGTTCAGGAAGATGCCGACGCAGGCAAAAATGGTGACAAATTCAATGAACGGAATATCCCCCAGCACCGAAAAATAGGCGGTGATGGTGGTACCGATGTTCGCGCCCATGATGATCGCCGTCGCCGAAAACAGGGACATCAGCCCCGCGTTGACAAAGCCGACCACCATGACGGTCGTAGCCGACGAACTTTGGATGATCGCCGTGACGCCCGCGCCGATGCCCACGCCGATAAAGCGGTTTTTGCCCGTCTTATCGAACCAGCCGCGCAGGCGGTTGGTGGCGAGCTTTTCAATGTTGTCGGAAAGCACTTTGAACCCGAACAGGAACGCGCCCAGACCGCCCAAAAGCGCCACGACCGCGAGGATGTAATCCATCGCGCCCATATCCACAAATTGCATAGCGCCTTCCGCCAGCAACTGCCCCATGCTCATACAAACCTTCTCCTTAGCAATAGTTTTCTCTCCGAAGCATAAAACATGCCCTTGCTACCATTGTAAGGGAAAGTTGTATAATACACTTGTAAAAATTGTAATAAATTTGTAATATTTTTCTCGGAACGGGTTTACACCCTTCACGCAGTTGTATTATACAACTTGCAAAAAAGGATGTCCCTGCCCGCTCCCCCGCCCTTCCGCCCTTCGCCGAAAAATTTCGGCGTCATTTTTTTCTGCCCTTATCGGGCGATTTGTTCCTCTTGCCGCTTTTCTTGTTATTCCCTTTGTTGTTTTTCCTTTGCTGTTTTCTTTGTCGTTACTCTTGCCGCTTTCCTTATTGTTTTCCTTGTTGTTGTTTTTGAGCGCCCTATGCTCACGAACCCGCGCCGACCTATTTGTCATCCCGAGCCGCCCTTCCGTCACCCCGCGCCGCCTTTTTGTCATCCCGAGCCGTCTTTTTGTCATCCCGAGCCGTCTTTTTGTCATCCCGAACCGCCCTACTGTCATCCCGAGCCTGTCGAGGGATCTCTATGGAAATGTTGTCCTCATTATTTTTAGAGATCCTTCGAAGGCGCGTGAAATTTTACCTTGCTTGCAAGGTAATCCTTCGCGCGTCTTCGAAATGACACGGGAAGGGCTGCCCGACACTTCCTGCTTCCCCTCATCCGCCCCTTCGGGGCACCTTCCCCGCGGAGGAAGAAGGTTTTAGCGGCAATGTTTTAATAATTTAATTGCGCGCGCAAAAATCACGTTTTTGCCTAAGCGCCCCCAAATTGTCGCAAACTTGCGACTCAATTCGGAAAGAGCGAATGCGGCGCGCTAAATAATTTTTTGCACAAGCAAAAACCACGCTTTTTGCTTGTGCCCCTTACACCGCGTGGGCGGTGTGGCGGAAGAGGGTGAATTTTCGCCCGTTCAAAATAATAAAATGCGCGTGGCAAAACCACGTTTTTGCCTAAGCGCCCCCAAATTGTCGCAAACTTGCGACTCAATTCGGAAAGAGTGAATGCGGCGCGCTCTTATAATAAAGAGCATTTGGCGCGCGCCGCAGAGAGAAAACACCGCGGTCAGCCGCACAGCGGCGTGCCCGCGGGTTGTCTCTCAAATCACGGAAAAAAGTTTTGTCTCTTTCAAAACTTTTTTCGTGAATTGTTTAGTTCAGCTTCTTATGCTCCCCCGTCAGCATGAACATCACCCATTCGGCGATGTTGGTGGCGTGGTCACCGATCTTTTCAAGATACTTGGCGATCATGAGCATATCCAGCGCCTGTTCGCCGTTCTCGTCGTCGTCGATGTCCTTATACATGACGTGCGTCAGCTTCTTTTTGACGGCGTCGAACAGGTCGTCTACGGCGTCGTCGGCGCGGCAGGTCTCTTTGGCGAGCTCCGTGTTGCGCTCCACAAAGCTCTCGACGGCGGAAGCGACCATATCTTTGACGCGCTCCGCCATGTCGTAGATCTCGCTCGGGATGTCTGCATAGGGCAGCTGGCTCATTTTGACGACGAGCTCGCCGATATCCACCGCCTGGTCGGCGATGCGCTCCATATCCGTCACCATCTTCATGGCGGAGGTGACGAACAAAAGATCGCTCGCCACGGGCTGCTGCTTTAAGATGATCTTCAAACACAGCCGTTCGATCTCCGCCTCCTTTTCGTCAACGGACGTTTCGATATTCTTGATCTCGCCCGCGAGCGAAGGATTCTGCTTTTCCAGCGCCGTTGCCGCGTCGCCGATGGCGCGGCAGTTCATTTCGCCCATTTCGGTGAGCAGGTCTTTCAGCTCTGCGAGCTGTTCGTCGAATTGCCTTCTTGTCATATCAACCGAACCTCCCTGTGATGTAGTCTTCGGTGCGCTTGTCGGCGGGGCGGTTGAACACGTCGTCCGTATTGCCGTACTCGATCAGATCGCCCAAAAGGAAGAACGCCGTCTTATCCGAGATGCGCGCTGCCTGCTGCATGTTGTGCGTGACGATGACGATGGTATAGTCCTTTTTGAGATCCTGCGCCAGCTCTTCGATCTTGGATGTGGAGATCGGGTCAAGCGCGGAGGTCGGCTCGTCCATCAGCACCACTTCGGGCTCCACGGCGAGCGTGCGCGCGATGCAAAGGCGCTGCTGCTGCCCGCCCGAAAGCCCCAAAGCGCTCTTTTTGAGACGGTCTTTGAGCTCGTCCCAGATCGCCGCCTGGCGCAGCGAGCGCTCCACGATCTCGTCCAGCTTCGCCTTTTTGCGGATGCCGTGCGTGCGCGGGCCGTAGGCGATGTTGTCGTACACGCTCATGGGGAAGGGGTTCGGCTTCTGGAACACCATGCCCACGCGTTTGCGCAGGGTGTTGATGTCGACTTTGCCGTACAGGTCGACGCCGTCGATGAGCACCTCGCCCGTGATCTTGCAGTCCGGGATGAGGTCGTTCATGCGGTTGAGCGTCTTCAAAAAGGTGGATTTGCCGCAGCCCGAAGGTCCGATGAAGGCGGTGATCTCCTTTTCGCGGATCTCCATGTTGATGTTTTTGAGCGCCCAGAACTTGCCATAGTACAGGTTCAGATCGCTCACTTTGAACTTGACGGGGCGCTCCTCTTCGGTTTCGCCTGAAAGGCTCGCGCCCGTGCGCGCCGTTTTGAATGCGTGCCCGACGTCCTCCGCCTTGATGCCGCTTTCGGCAAGCGACGCGCCCTTCTGCCCCTGTGCGGCAGCGGTGTTTGCCGCCTCTTCTGCCTTCGCCTTCTGCACGGCGGCAAGTTCTTCGGCTGCGGTCTTCTCCGCCGCCTGTTCTTCGGTCAATTCCTGTTGTTCTTCCGCGGCTTTCGCCTTTTTCTTAAATATGTTCAGCTTCACCGTTTAGTACTCCTTTTTCAGCTTGTTCCCGATAAATTCCGCTAAGCCGTTGATGAGGACGGTAAGGATGATAAGGACGACGGCAATTGCCCAAACCTGACCGTAATACGCGTTGCCTTCACTGATGAGCATATACATATACACCGTAAGCGTACTGCCCTGCTCCATGAGCCCCGAAGGGTCTGCCGCGTTGATGACGGACCCTGCCGTATACATCAGCGCCATCGTTTCGCCGACCACGCGCCCCAGCCCTAAAATGACCCCCGACACGATGCCGGGCACCGCCGCAGGAAGAATGATGCGGAAGATGGTGCGCAGCTTGCCCGCGCCCAGCGCAAACGAGCCTTCGCGGAAGGAATCGGGCACGGCTTTGAGCGCCTCCTCCGTGGTGCGCATGATGAGCGGCATGATCATCATAGCCATGGTGATCGCCCCGCCCAGCAAGGTATAACTCCAACCGAACAGCAACACGAAAAAGATCATTCCGAAAATACCGTAAACGATGGACGGGATCCCCGCAAGCGTTTCCGCCGCGATACGGACGATCTTGACGAAGACGTTCGTCGACTTCGCATACTCGACCATAAAGATCGCGGCAAACACGCCGATCACTCCGGCGATAAGAAGGGAAAGGATCGCTATGACTAAGGTGTTGATGAGCGCCGGCATCATGGAAAGATTGCTTGATGTCCATTCCCACGCAAACAGATCCGCCGAAAAATTCGGAAGCCCTTGGATCAGCGTAAAAATAAGCACCAATAAAACTGCCCCGATCGCAAGGACTGTTGCCACCGCGATGAGAATAAATAATACAAACGACCACGGCTTATTGCAGTACGCGCGCAGTTTATCCTTTGCGCTTTGCCTGTTGATGGGAACGATGTGCGAAACATCCACTTCCCCTTCCCGTAAAACCATTTCTTTTGCCATATGCGCTCCTTTACCTCGATTTACGCTTCAACAGCATGATGAGAATTGTGATAATAAGAATAAACACAAACAGTACAGCCGCACAGGAAATCAAAACTTCAAGCGGGAACCCCGAAGAAGAATATCCCATACCCGACGCGATCGCAGAAGCAAGCGTCATAAACGGCATAGAAAGATCGGTCGGAATCTGCGGAACATTGCCGCACACCAGCGAAACGGCAGCCGTTTCGCCAATGGCTCTCCCGATCCCCAACACGATTGCCGTCATCACGCCCGAAACAGCGGCGGGGAAGATGGTGCGGAAGATGGCGCGCTCCTTGGTCGCACCGAGCGCCAGCGCGCCCTCGTAATAGCTCTTCGGCACGGCGCGCAGCGAATTTTCGGTAATGCTGATGATGGTGGGCAGGATCATAATGCCGAGCACCAGCGACGTTGTTATGATATTGAAACCACCGCCGCCTACCATCCCCCTGATCGCGGGAACGATGACCTGCATTCCGAAATATCCGTATACAATAGACGGAATGCCCGCCAGAATATTGGTGAGCGGCTTTAAAAATTTGTACAGCCATTTCGGGCAGTAGAACGCCATGAATACCGCCGTCAGAAGCCCGATGGGAACGCCGACGATCAGGGCGCCGACCGTAGAAATGCAGGTGCCTACGATCAAATTCCCGATCCCATAATATCCGCTGCCGAGCAGCCATGTATCCCCGAAAAGAAATTCAAAAACACCCACTTGCCCGATCGCAGGGACTGCACGGACAAACAAATAGATACAAATAACAAGCACTGCGGCAACAAAGACGACCGCGGCGATCGCAAAAACGATCTTCATCCCGATCTCTTTCACTGCCGCGCCGACGTGTATTTTAGCTACGCTCTCTGCTTCTGCAACGGCTGCAACTTCCGCTTGATTCTGCATAATTTTTCCTCTCGATCCTGTATCGTAAAAACCTGCAGAGTGCGGGCTTGGAAAACCAACCCCGCACTATCTGTTTGATCCGTTTTCAGCCGTTACTCTTCGGCATCCGGAGCGACCCAACCGGGAACCTCGCTCCAATTTTTAACGGCGCCCGTATAGATATCCTTCAACATTTCGGTCGTCAGGTTCGTAACGGTATTTGCCGTATTCACGATAACGGCGATCCCGTCCGCGCAGAGCTGCTGCACGACCATCGTGCCGGTCGGTTCCGTAAAGTCTTTGGAAGCGTCCACTTCTTTGGATGCCAGCCCGATCTCCCAAGTACCGTTGCCCGCATTCGTGATACCCTGCCCCGAACCGTTGCCCGAAACGTTGATCTGAATGCCGTTTGCCTTATCGCCGAGCAGTTCTTTATACTTGGTGATCAGACAAACCGCGCCATCGTCATCCGTACCGATGAGGGGCTGAACGGACGTAGAGCCGCCGACGTCGATCGTCTTATCGGTGAACTCCGCAGCGGGAGCCGTATAGGTGGGAGCATCCGTGACCGTGCTCACATACCCGTAATCTTCAATAACTTCCTGCGCCTGCGCGCTGCCGAGGAATTTCAAAAAGTCCGTTGCAAGGTCGCTTTCCGCGATCTTTTCTTCCTGATACATCAGCTCAAACGGACGCCACACCGTATATTTTTCATCGACGATGTTCTGAACGGTGGGCTCGACGCCGTCGATCGAAACCGCTTTGACCGTGTCATCCAACGACCCGAGCGAAATGTAACCGATACCCTTTTCATCGCCGGCGACCGTCGTGAGCACCGCGCCCGTCGAATTCTGATCCGCGCCGTTGGAATACAGTTCCGTCTCGTCGATCCCGAGCAGTTCGATAAAAGCGGCACGCGTACCGGAAGCCGAGTCACGGTTGTACACATTGATCGTATCCGCCGCCCCGCAGCCGACTGCCGCGACGCCGATACCGCACGCAAGCGCAAGGCTTGCACCGACCATAAGGATCTTTTTCATTGCCTTCATTGTATTTTTTTCTCCTTTCGAATTTGTGCTTTCAGTATAGCGCCAAGTTGTATAATTCCTTCGCGGATTTTGTAACAAAATTGTAACAAGTTGTAAAAAAACCGCCCGCATCCTCCTCGGATACGGGCGGTCCCGCCGCAAAACCATTCTGTTTTTCCGATCCCGTTGTTTGTTTACGCCGCACCTCTGCCGCGCACGCTTCTGCCCTGCCGCCGAACAAACCCTGCCGCACCCCTGCCGCCGAACAAACCATGCTGCCAAGCGCGCCCACGACCGCGCACACTTCTCTGCGCCTCCCTCGCCCTGCCGCGCAGCGGCTTAGAGCACCTGCAAAAAATACGCTTTCAGGTACCCCGTTTCTTCGGCGGCGAGCAAAACGGGGTGGTCGGGCGCCTGCCCGCGCGCTTCGAGCA
>CASDPE010000019.1 GCA_949282395.1 uncultured Bacillota bacterium
GCTTCTCGAGCGGAAAAGTCAAGCTCTCCTTCTGCTCCAAGCAGCACCGTTCGGGTTCGCCCTCCTATATGGTCCTCAATGCCTTCAATACGCCTCTGAACGGGACGGAAGTCACCGATACGCAGGCGCCCGTCCTCACCTTCGGGGAGGAAGTCTCGGAAGGCACCGCGCCCTCCGCCCTTGTGGACAGGACGTACTCTCTTCCCACCTTCACCTGCCTCGACGCGGTGGACGGCGAAGTCGCCTGCGATATCCGCCTCACCGGTCCCGACGGCAAAGAAGTGACGGTCACGGACAACGCGTTCGTCCCCGAACAGGATGGCTTCCACACCCTCTTCTACAGCGCAAAGGATAAGGCGGGCAACACCGCTGAAAAGACGCTGCGCTTCACGGCTTCCACGGCGGCGCCCGCGGTCAAGGTTTTCGCCGAGACGGACGCCCCCGACGTGAAGGCAGGCGAAGAGGTCGTCCTTCCGCAGGCGTCGTACACGGCGGCGGAGGGCGCTTACATCACCGAAACCGACGTGCGCATCGTGCGCGCGGGGTATCCCGACGAGACGGTGGAGATCACGGACGGCGTGTTCGTCCCGCTGTTCGCAGGGGAATACCGCGTGGTCTATTCCGCCGCCGATTGGCTCGGATTTACGCATACGTATGAGCTGATCTACAACGTTTCGGCGGCAGACGGCACGACCGTCCACGGCGAATTGCAGCACCTGCGCCGCCTGTTCGACGGCGTCAGGGTCGTCCTGCCCGAACTCAACGCTTTCGATTACGCGACGTCGCCCGGCGCGGGCATCGCGCAGGACGTCGAGGTCACGCTCTCCGGAAACGGACAGAGCGAAACGCTCCCCGCGGGCAGCGTGTTCACGCCGAGCATCGAAAAGTTCGGCGCCGAGCTGACCGTCGCCTACAATGTGGACGGCAAGACGGTGGAAAGCTACACGGTGGAGATCCGCGAAAAGCCCGACCTGACTTCGGAGGACTATGTGAACGACGGTTCCTACCAGCTTGACGACTATTTCGTCTTGGGGGAAAACGTGAACGTTGAGTACAACGCGGGCGGGGCGGAACTCGATTATTACCGCATCCGCACCGAAGAGGGCGCTACGGGCGATATGAGCTTCGGCTTTGCCAATCCCTTGCAGGCGGAAGGGTTCACGTTCACGTTTTTTATCCCCGCAACGATGAAAAACTTCTCCGCGCTGCGATTCTCCCTGCGCGATTCCTTCGACGCGTCCGTCGGGTTCGACCTGCTTTTGGAGGACATCACCACTTCCACCGACCCGAGCATCAAGGATACCTACACGTTCCTGACCACCAACGGCGGCAAAAAGTACACGCTGTACGGATCGTACAACTATTGGGTGTATAACGACACCGAATTTTCCAGAGAAGTCGCCGGCTCGCTGACTTTCACCTACCGCGACGGCAGCATTTACGACGTCAACGGCAACGAGGTCTGCATGATCGAGCAGAATTTCGACGGCAGAGCGTGGAACGGCTTCTCCTCGGGCATGGTGTACTTCGACGTGACGTTCGAGGGCGTGGGTTCGCTTTCGGTGGACGAGAGCAGAACCGAAGAATACGGCGATACCGCGGCGATCGCGCTCACCTCGCTGTGCGGACAGACGTTCTACGTCACGTACAGAGAGACGGACGACGGCGGCTATCGGCTGATGGACTTCTATGACCTCGCCAATCCGCAGATCGTTCTCGACGGCGAGCTTCCGACCGACCTGCGCTTCGGTCAGACGGTTTCCGTTCCGATGGTAAGCGCCTACGACGCGCTCTCTCCCTACACGGAAGTCCGCGTCACGGTGCAGGCGCCCGACGGCACCGTCGTGTATTCCGACGAACTGTTGCAGGAAGGGCTAAGTTTCACCATAGAAAGCTACGGGCTGTACTATATCCGCTACACGGCGACGGACGCCACGGGCAACACCGCGCAGACGACGTACACGATCGGCGCGTCGGATACGACGGCGCCCACGGTAGCGCTTTCGGGCTACGACGCGCTCAGCGGGAAAGTCGGAAAAACGGTCTCCATTCCCACGGCGATCGTGCAGGACGATATCGACGAAGCGCCCCGCCTGTTCATTTATGTCATCGCGCCCGACGCGTCCATGTCTCCGCTTGGCGAAGTGACGGCGGAAAATGCGGTCACGGGCTTCACCCCAGACGCGGCAGGAACTTACACGCTCGTATATTACGCGGTCGACGCCGACTATAACGCCACGGTCGTGACGATCCTCGTCACGGTAGAGTGAGGTGCAACATGAAAAAGAAACTGCAAACCATATTGTCATTGGCGCTTGCCGCCGCCTTCTGCATTCCCGTCGCGGCGTGCGCGCCCGACGAGACGGGCAGCGGCATTCCCGATACCGACATCGTGCTTGCGGAGGGCGGGGCAACGGAGTATTCCGTTGTCATTCCCTCCGAGGCGGAGGCGAGCGAGACGTATGCCGCCGAGCTGCTTGCAGAACAGTTTGAAGCGGCAACGGGCGCGGAGATCGAAGTGCGCACGGACGGCGGCGCGGCGCTCGACGAGAACGCAAAGATCCTCTCCGTCGGGAATACCTCCGTGCTGGAAAGCAGCGGACTGACGCTCGGGCTGGACGAGCTCAACGAGGACGGCTTCAAGATCAAACGCTACGGAAACACCGTCGTCATGGGCGGCTACAACGGGCGCGGCACCATTTATTCGGTACAGGAATTTTTGAATCAGCAGTTCGGTTACGAAGTCTACGCGGTGGGCGAAGTCGCGCTCGACAGCGTTGAGAAGGCGATGCTCAAAGATTTCGACATGACCGAAGTTCCCGCCTTCCGCGACCGCTCCTTCGACGGGCTCGCCGCTTACAATGCGGAGTACGCCATGTCGCTGCGCCTCAACCCGTCCACGTCTGCGGCGGAATATGACTACGGCAATTCGCGCGATTGGATTCTTGGCTCGCACTCCTACTATCAGATCATCCCCAACACGGACGGTTCGGCGTACGGACTGCCCAACTACAACGATCCGAGCGATGAAGAAAACTACCATCCCTCGTGGTTCGCGCAGGGTCAGCTCTGCCTGACGGACCCCGAGCTCAAATCGACCTTTATCGAGAATTTGAAGACGATCATCAAACAGACGCCTTACGGCAAGATCGTCTCCCTCGGCGAAAACGACGGCGCGGGCTACTGCACGGGCACGGAGAACTGCACCTGCGCCTCGGAGCGTTCCCAATACGGTCTGAGCGGCTATATCGTTCGTTTCATGAACGACGTCGTGGAGGAAGTGGAGAAAGATCCCGAAATCGCCGCGCGCGGACTCGTTTACTGTATGTTCGCGTATACGGCGAGCGGCAGCATCATTCCTCCCGTCGATCTCGATACGGGTGAGATCGTCGACGAGAGCTGCCGCCCCTGCGATAAGCTGTACGTCCGCATCACGCCCCTCAACCCCGTGTGCTACAAGCATGCGTTCTCCGATCCCGACTGTACCTACAATCAGTCCATCTACGAGTACTTCAAGGGTTGGAAGGGGATCACGGATAACATCGCCGTCTGGGACTACAATACCAATTTCAGTTCCTACTATTTCTTTTACGATAATTTCGATTCCTTGCAGAGCAATCTGAAATTTTACCGCGACGAGATCGGCGTCGTCTATCTCAACAGAGAGAACACGACGGGTTCGGAGCTTCGTTCGCTCGTCGACCTTGACACCTATCTCAACGCAAAGCTCATGTGGAATCCCGACGAGGACGTCAGTCAGCTCATGAACGACTTCATGGAAAACTTCTACAAAGAGGGCGCGCCGTATATGTGGCAGTATATCAACCTCATGCGCGCGAACGTCAACATGATGGAGCAGACGAGGACGGAGGGCTATCACCTTCTGTGCTACCAGAACCCCGGCGATATGGTGCAGTATTGGCCCAAGCGCGTTTTGGAGCAGGCGCTCGATCTGCTGGAACAGGCGCAGGCGGCGTATCTGCCGCTTGCCGAGAGCGATCCCGTTCTCTATGAGACGCTCTATAACAGAGTTCTCAAAGAGAGCGTGTGCGTCCGCTATATGATCCTTTCCAATTTCGATACTTACTATCCCGGAAATACGCAGCTGAAAAACGAAATGCTGGATGCCTTTGAAGCGGATGCGGAAATCGTGCAGGGTACCTGCTATCGCGAGGGGCTCAGCACGAGCGACTTCATAGAGTCTCTCCGGTGATGAAGGGGGCTTGTTTTGATGTATTACCTCAAATGTCTGCCGAACGAAGCATGGTGGGGCGGCGCGGTTGCGCAGGGGATGGAAATGCCCCTCACCAACCGCAGCGACTATGAACTGAACGGCACGATCAACCGCACCGACAACCAGTATAACGCGTTGTTCGTGAGTAGTTGCGGCAGATATATCTATGTGGAAAACGGCTGCATCCTGCGCTTTGACGCGGGAGGACAGATCACGATTTCCGAAGTGAAGGGGCGGGTGGACGTCTCCGAAGGACACGGCACGCTGAAAGGGGCGTACCGCGCCGCGTCGGCAAAGCATCTCGCCCGCGGGAAGGCGGTCCCCGAGGAGATGATCCTGCAACCGCAGTACAGCACTTGGGTGGAGATGCTGCGCGACGTCAGCGCCGAAAAGCTCTGCCGCTATGCGGACAGCATCATCGAAAGCGGCATGGGGCCCGGGATCCTGATCGTAGACGACGGCTGGATGCGGGATTACGGCGACTGGCGCTGCGACGAGAGAAAGATCCCCGATCCGAAGGGACTGTCCGACCGTTTCCATGCGCTCGGATTCAAACTCGTGCTCTGGGTGTGTCCGTTCGTCAACGCGGGCGTTCCCGACTTTGACGCGCTCGCAAAAAGCGGCGCGCTCGTGCGGGAGCGGACGGGAAAGATCGCGATGCGCCGCTGGTGGAACGGCGAGAGCGCCGTGCTCGACATGAGCTCTCCCGCCGCCGTCAGCTGGCTGCGCGGACAGCTCGACCGGTTAAGGGAGCTGGGCGCGGACGGATTTAAATTTGACGCGGGCGACGCGAGCTATTACGATTCGGACGACGTTACATACGGCGGGGTCAAACCCAACGAGCAGAGCAAGCTGTGGGCGGAGTTTGCGGCGGAGTATGAATACTCCGAGCTGCGCGCCTGCGTCGGGCTGGGCGGCTATCCCGTCATGCAGCGTCTGGCGGACAAAAACAGCTGCTGGAACGGGAAAAAGGGGATCCTTTCCCTCATTCCCAATATGCTCCAAGCGGGACTTTCCGGCTATCCCTATTGCTGCCCCGATATGGTCGGCGGCGGACAGGAGGCGGACTTCGGAGAGGGCAAACAGCACGACGACGAGCTGATGGTCCGCTCCTGCCAATGCGCCGCACTCATGTCGGGAATGCAGTTCTCCTATGCGATCTGGAACAGAAGTTCGGAGAACGTTCGCACGATCGTGCGCGACTGCGTCTGCCTGCGCGGCAAGTACAAAGAATATCTGCGCACCCTGCTTGCGGAGGCGGCGAGCCGGAACGATCCGCTGATGCGGCACATGGAGTATGAATTCCCCGCGCAGGGGCTTTCGGAAATTTCCGATCAGTTCATGCTTGGAGATAAGCTCCTCGTCGCGCCCGTCCTTTACAAGGGTATGCGGGAGCGCAGCGTCGTACTTCCCTCGGGGTGCAGCTGGAAATACGTCCCCGACGGTAAAGTGTACGAGGGCGGGCAGACGGTGCGCGTCGGCGCGCCGCTGGAAGTCCTGCCGTATTTTGAACGTATCTGACGGCAAAAAGGGAAAAATGTCATGAGTTACGATATCAGTTTCTGGAACTATCAGCCGATCGGCTTCAAAGACGAAAAAGAGGCGGTTGCCGAATGGAAGGACGCGGGAATCACCCTCCCCATGACCTTCGAGTACGACCCCGCGCAGCACGAGAAGAGCAGAATGCTGCGCCTTCTGGACGAGTGCCAAAAAGCGGGAATGCGCGCCATCGTATGCGACGCGCGCACGCGCTACCATCATCTGCGCGTCGTGGGCGAAGCGCAATTCCGCGCGGACGTTGCGGCAGCCGTCGCCGATTTCGGGGCGCATCCCGCCGTGTTCGGCTTTCACGTCGGCGACGAGCCGGATAAAGAAAATTGGGAATACGCCGTCTCGGCGTACCGCATCGTGCGCGAAGCCGCGCCCGCGCTCACGCCCTTCCTCAATATGTTTCCCTATTGGGAAGGGGGATTCGACGAGACCGTCGGCGTGAGCACGCCCGAGGAGTACAGGGAGCTGCTGGTCGATTTCATCCGCCGCAGCGGCGCGACCCTGCTCTCCTTTGACAGCTACGGACAGTGCGCATATTTTGAGCGCGAGCGCTATCAGGATATGCACATTCTCAACCTCAGGATCTTCGGCGAGGCGGCGCGCAGAACGGGCGCAAGGCTGTTCGTCTCCCTCCTCTCGGTGGGGCATTGGGGTTACCGCGTTCCCACGCAGGACGATATCCGCTGGCAGCTCTACACGGCTGCGGCGCACGGGGCGACGGGGATCCATTGGTTTTTCCTCTATCAGGGGCGGCTGGACGGCAATTACCGCGAAAGTCCCGTCGATCTGTTCGGCAACAGAACGCGCACGTTCGACGCCGTTGCCTACGAGGACCGCGTATTTTTGAAGTACTTTGCCCAAACGCTTTCGGCTTGCACGTTTGAATGGGTGCGCTATTACAGCCGTCCCGCGGGCGGATTCCCGCTCTTGGAGCAGGACGAAACACTGCTCTCCGTCTCTACCGTGGTGAACGAAACGCAGGTTGCCGTCACCCGCTGGAAGGATAAAGATGGCGATCCCGTGTTCACGTTCGTCAATATGGACAGGGAATTTCCCACCAAACTGCGCCTTACGTTCGGCGGGAAACTTTCGCAGCACAACTGCGACGTGTGGATCGTTCCCGGACAGATGGTGTATATCGACAAGGAGCGTATGTTCTGATGCAGATAAGACACGCAAAATGCTACATCAAAGACTATCCCCGTCCGCAGTTCGTGCGCGCCGATTGGGAAAATCTGAACGGCGAATGGGCGTTCGCGTTCGGCGAGGAGGTGAGCGGGCGCGACGCGCTCGCGGGCAGACTTCCGCGCACGATCGTCGTTCCGTTCACCTATGAAACGAAAAAGAGCGGCATCGGCGACGAAACGCCGCACGAAACGGTGTGGTACGCGCGCAAGATCACAAAGCGCGCGGGCAGGCGCAATATCCTCAATATCGATGGCGCGGACTATCTCGCCACGGTGTACGTCAACGGCAAAAAAGCGGGCGGCCACGAGGGGGCTTACGCGCGTTTTTCGCTGGACATTACCGACCTTTTGCACGCGGGGGAGAATCTGCTCATCATCCGCTGCGACGACGCGCTTTCGCCCCTGCAAGTGCGCGGCAAACAGCGCTGGGCGGCGCACAATTACGGCTGTCACTATACCCAGATGACGGGTCTTTGGAAGAGCGTCTGGATGGAGTATGCGGACGACGTGCGCCTTTCGTCTCTGCGCATCACGCCGTACCCCAACGAAGGAGAATTGGAACTCATCTTTTCCGTCAGCCGTCCCGCAAAGGGCGTGACGGTGGAGTACGCGGCGGAATTCCGCGGCGAGCGGGTCTGCGCGGGGAGCGTCGAGGCGGACGCGAGCGAACAGAAAGTGCGCGTGCGCGTCTCTTCCGAGCGCGCAACCGAACAGGTGAGCGTCTCCTACATCGACTGGCCGAGCCTGTACGATATTTCCTTCACGGTGCGGAAGAAGGGGAAGATCACGGACACGGTAGGCTCCTATTTCGCCATGACGGATTTTTCGGTGCGCGGCGGACAGTTCACGCACTGCATGATCCCCAAGTATCTGAAAATGGTGCTCGATCAGGGCTGGTGGCCCGAATCGGGCTTCACGCCGCCCGACGAAGAGGCGATCGTCAGGGACATCGAACTCACCAAGGCGATGGGCTTCAACGCGGTGCGCAAGCACGAAAAGATCGAGGACGAACGCTATCTCTACTATGCGGACGTCATGGGGCTGGGCGTGTGGTGCGAAATGCCCTCCGCCTACTGCCTCACCGAGGAGAATATGGGCAAACTTGCGGCGCAGTGGTCGGAGATCGTGCGGCAGAACTACAATCACCCGAGCGTCATCGCGTGGGTGTGCTGCAACGAGAGCTGGGGCGTGCGCGCGCTCGCCGAGGATACGCGCACGCAGAATTTCGTCTCCGCGCTGTATTGGCAGACCAAGGCGTACGATACGCGCCGTCCCGTCATCGGCAACGACGGCTGGGCGCACACGTTCACGGATATTCTCACCGTCCACCAATACGCGCAGGACGCGGAGAAGCTGTATTCCATGTATGCGGATATCCAAAAGATCACGGAAGGCGATCCCCGCACGGGTACGCAGTTCGCGATGGCAAAAGGCTGGGAGTACGCGGGTCAGCCCGTCATTCTCTCCGAGTTCGGCGGCACGGCGTTTCGTGCGGACGAACAGGGCGCGGCGTGGGGCTACGGCAGCGCGGTCAGGGACGAGGCGGAATACGCCGCCCGCCTGCGCGCGCTGTTTGCGGCGGCGAAGAAGATGCCGCTCGTCGGCTATTGCTATACGCAGCTCACCGACGTGCAGCAGGAAGTCAACGGACTTTTGAAAGAGGACCGCACGCCGAAGATCGCATTGGAAGAGATCAGAAAGATCAACGAGGAAGAGGTATGAAAGGTCGGGTAACCATTCCCACAGATGAAAGTTTTGCGGAGGGGACCAAAAAAATCGCGGCGCTCTGGGGCGCGGACGCCGTCCGCGACTGCGACGGCACCAAGCTCCCCGCGAACGCGGGCGAGATCGCGGGCAAGGTGTACGAAACGTACTTCGTCACCCGCGGCGACGTGGCGTGGGCGAAGGCGCATCCCGAGGAATTGCAGCATTTCTTCCTGATGAGCGAACGCAAAACGGCGCAGGCGGAAACGCTCGCCCTGTTCCCCGCCGAAGGGTGTTTTTCGGAGCAGGTCAAGCCCGATTATTCTGCGGACGCACTGCGCTATTGGCAGGTCATCGACCGCACGACGGGCAGAGAACACACCGCGTGGCAGGCGGACGAGGTAAAGGGCTGCGTCGTGATCAGAAACGCCGTGCCTTGGCACGAATACACCGTCTCCTTCCTCGCGCACAACGTGTGGGATTCCACACAGATGTACAACTATATCACCAACGGCTGGAACACAGAGAAACACAGCCCGTACGACCCCCGCTATCCGCTCACGGCGCGGCATATCCGCGACGTGCTGGAAGGCTGGTTAAAGACGCATCCCGACGTCACCGTCGTACGGTTCACGACCTTCCTGTATCACTTCTTCCTTGTGTTCAACGAGGAAGGAAAGGAGAAGATCGTCGATTGGTTCGGCTATAACGCCTCCGTCTCGCCGCGCGCGCTGGACGACTTTGCAAAGGAGTACGGCTATGCGCTCACCGCGGAGGACTTTGTGGACGAGGGGTATTACAACTCCCCGCACCGCGTTCCCAGACAGCGCTTCCGCGACTATATGGACTTCATCATGCGCTACGTGGCGGACACGGTGAAAGAGCTTATCTCGCTCGTCCATGCCTATGGCAAAGAGGCGATGATGTTTCTCGGCGATTCGTGGATCGGCACCGAGCCGTACGGCAAATACTTTGCAGACATTGGGCTGGACGCGGTCGTCGGCAGCGTGGGCGGCGGCGTTACCGTGCGTATGCTCTCGGACATGGGTGGGGTGAAATACGTGGAAGGGCGCATGCTTCCCTACTTCTTCCCCGATACCTTCTTTGCAGGAAACGAGCATAACGCGGTCGCCGAGCTCAACAAAAATTGGATGACGGCGCGCCGCGCGATGATGCGTGCGCCCCTCGAACGCATCGGCTTCGGCGGGTATCTCTCGCTCGCGGCTGCATTCCCCGAATTTGTAAAGCGGGCGGGCGAGGTGTGCGAGGAGTTTCGCCGCATCTACGTGGGCGTCAAGGGCAAACAGCCCTTCTGCGCCGTAAAGGTCGCCGTGCTCAACTGCTGGGGAAAGCTTAGGAGCTGGCAGTGTTTCATGACGGCGCACGAGCTTTGGTATCAGCAGGCATATTCCTATCAGGGAATTTTGGAGGCGCTCTCGGGACTTCCCGCCGAGGTTTCGTTCATCGACTTTGACGACGTGAAGGCGGGCGCGCTGGACGGCTTCGACGCCGTTCTCAACGCGGGCGACGCGTACACGGCGTGGTCGGGCGGCGAGATGTGGCTGGACGAAGAAGTGCAGGAAAAGGTGCGTGCCTTCGTTGCCCGCGGCGGCGGGTTCGTGGGCGTGGGCGAGCCGACGGCGTGCGCGAAACAGGGCAGGTTCTTTCAGCTTGCCGACGTTCTGGGCGTAGACGAGGAGAAGGGGCTTTCCCTCAATACCGACAAGTATAACATTGCTGCGGAAGAGGGGCATTTCATCTTTGAAGATACGCCCGCACCCGACTTCGGCGAGGATAAAAAGAACGTCTACGCGCTCAAAGGGGCGAAAGTTTTGAAGATCGCCTTTTCCGACCGCTTCACGCGCAGCGTGAACGTGGGCGAAGTGAAGGCGGCGGCAAACAATTACGGCAATGGCAGGAGCTTTTACATTACGGGACTGCCGTACTCCTTTGCGAACGCCCGCCTTTTGTACCGCGCCCTGCTGTGGGTGAGCGGAAAGGAAGATTTCGTCCGCAAGAATTTCAGCACGAATGTCGCCGTGGACTGCCACTACTATGCGGCAAGCGGCGAATACGCGCTCGTCAACAACACGTTTGAAGAACAGAAAACGACGTTTTATGGCGCGGCGGGCGCGGCGCGCGAAGTGACGCTTTCGCCCATGCAGATCATGTGGCTGCGGGCGGACGGTTCGGAGGAAGCATGCGGCAACTGACGGCAAAAGAGATCGTCCCGCGCGGCTGGCTGAAAAAACAGCTCGAAATTCAGGCGGCGGGGCTTGCGGGCAACTTGGATAAGGTATGGCCCGACGTCCGCGACAGCAGATGGGTGGGCGGCGATCGCGAAGGCTGGGAGCGCGTTCCCTATTGGCTGGACGGCTTTATCCCGCTCGCGTTTCTGCTGCGCGACGAGGACATGATCGTCCGCGCGAAGAAGTATATCGATAAGATCCTCGAAGGACAGTGCGCGGACGGCTGGATCTGCCCGTGTACGGAAGAGGAACGCAGAAATTACGACGTCTGGGCGCTCTTTCTCATCCTGAAAGTGCTTGTCGTATGGCAGGAATGCTCGGGCGACGAACGCATCGAAGACGCGGTGTACCGTGCGCTCCGGCAGTACCGCGACCATCTCCGCGGGTTTGCGCCGTCGGGGTGGGCGGGAGCAAGGTGGTACGAGTGTTTCGTCTCGCTCCTGTGGCTGTACGAACGCCGCCCCGAGCCTTGGCTGCTCGACCTTGCGCGCATTCTGAAAATCGACGGCACCGACTTTATGGCGGCGGGCGAACTTTTAAAAAAGACGGATACAAAGTGGACGATGTACACGCACGTCGTGAACATTGCAATGAGCCTGAAATCGGGTCCGCTGTACCGTCGGTTCATGCAGAAAAAGGACGCGCCCGTTTCGGACGCGGACGCGGAGCGGCTGTTCCGCCTGCTTGAAAAGTACCACGGCACGGCGGTGGGGCATTTCACGGGGGATGAATGTCTCTCGGGGAAGAACCCCGTTCACGGCACGGAGCTGTGCGGCGTGGTCGAGGCAATGTATTCCTACGAATGGCTGTTCGCGCTGACGGGCAAAAGCGTGTGGGCGGACAGATTGGAAACGCTCGCCTTCAACGCGCTGCCCGCGGCGGTCTCGCCCGATATGTGGTCGCACCAATACGACCAGCAGAGCAACCAGATCGCCTGCACGGTGCAGAACGAGCCTTCCGTATTCAACACCAACTCTCCCGACGCGAACGTATTCGGGCTTGAACCCAACTTCGGGTGCTGTACGGCAAATTTCGGGCAGGGATTCCCCAAATTCGCGCTCGCGACTTTTTTGAAAGAGGGGGAAGATACCCTCGTTTCGGCTGCGATCGCGCCTGCCGAGGTCAGAACGGAGCTGAACGGCGCGCCCGTGCGCGTCGCGCTTGATACCGAGTACCCCTTCCGCGGTCGGCTTGCCTATACGGTGGAAGGCGATGGGGAGTTCGCGCTGAAAATCCGCATTCCCGCGTGCGCCGTCTCGTTTACGGCAAACGGAAAGGCGGAACAGGCGCAGGACGGCTTCTATACCGTCCGCAAACGCTGGACGGGTCGCGAAACGCTGGTAATAGAGCTTTGCTTTGAAACGCGGCTCATGCCCCGCCCGCGCGGACTGTACGCGGTAACGCGCGGTCCGCTCGTGTATGCGCTGCCCGTTCCCGAACGCTGGGAACGCCGCGAATACGAACGCGACGGCGTTTCCCGCCGCTATCCCTATTGCGATTACGATGTATTGCCCGAAGGCGAATGGCAGTTCGCCCTGTGTGGCGAAACCTTTGCGGTGCGCGAGCTGCCCTTTGAATCGCCGTTCACGCCGCAGACGCCGCCCGTTGCAATCGAGGCGGAAGTCGTTCCCATTCGATGGGGGTACGCCGACGGACAGACCGCGGTCTGCCGCGCAACGCCCGCAAGCCGCAAACCCTGCGGCGCGGCGCGGAAAAAGACGCTCATTCCCTACGGCTGCACCAACCTGCGCATGACGGAACTCCCGCTCGTTTGCAAAGAGCAATAAAAAAACGCCGCAGAGCGCGGCGCGAAGGTTATTGTTCATTGGCTGACACGGGGGGCAGCTTTTGCAGATGCTCTCTCGGCGAAATGCCGTTGTAACGCTTGAACACCTTGGAAAAGTACAGCGGATCGGAAAACCCGACCGCATAGGCGATTTCGCTGACGGAAGTCATGCCCCGTTCCATGAGGGCGTAACTCATGGAAATGCGCTTTTGCGAGAGATATTCGCGGAAGGGAAGCCCCATTTCCTCGCGGAAGGTATGCGAAAGATAGTTTTCGTGAATGTGAATGACGCGTGCGATCTCCTTGATGGAGAGCGACGGTTCGGAATAGTGGCGGTTGATATATTCGATCGTCTGCTCGATATATTCTTTGCGCTTCCCCGTGATCCGTTTGGGCGCGCTGCCCTTGTGGGCGACGAGGTACAGAAGATGATAAATTCTGAGAAAGTTTGCAAGGAACACGCTGTCGATGATCTCTTTGAGCGGCTCTTCGATGACGAAATTGGCATAGAAGATTCTGCGCAGTTCGCGCCTGTACTCCTTGGGGATCGCGGGCAGGTAGTTTTCTTTGCCGAAGCCCATTTCCGCAAAGCAGGAACGGCAGCGCTGACCGTTGACGGATACCCAATAAAAACTTGCGGGGTGGTTGGGGTTGGTTCTGTACTCAATGTCGGAATCGGGTCTGAGGAGAAAGCAGTTGCCCTTTCTGAGCTGAACGCGCTTGCCGCCCGTGTACAGGGTGAGGCTTCCGCCGATGATATAGTGCAGGCGGAAGGCGGGGTAACCTGCGGAAGAAACGCTCGGCTTATCGGGCAGGGTGTTTTCAAAGCCGAAGTGTTCGACGTTGATGTCGGAACTGTCCGAGGCGTTTCCCGTTACCGTAAGGGCGTGCGTTTGCTGTTCAAATTCGGTAATATCCATATTGTTTCATCCTTACAACTGATGTGCAAGCCGCACATATCAGCACAATTATAGTAAAAAGGCGCGGTTCTGTCAAGGAACGGCGCGCACAGTTCCCCGCTATGGGGAGAGAAAAACGGTCAGAAGGCGCAGGCTTCCCGTCATGAGCAAAGGAAACGCGCGCCTGAAAATAATTTTAATATGATCAGGAGGAAAAAAATGAACACAGTCAGTAAGCCAAAAAAACTGCTCGTCTGTCTGCTTGCCGCTGCCATGGGCGCAAGCGCGTTGGCGGGCGGAATCCTGCTTGACGCAAATGCAGAAGCGGTAGGAATTTCGTCTCTTGTTACTGTAACGGGCGACGCGCAGGTTGAGAGTGCGCCGAAGCAGTACACGTTAAAAAATGACGGAGACGACGGAACGCCTGCGGGAACGGCGGTCGGAGATACGGGACTTTACGTTACGTCGACAAACGATGACAGCGCGGACGGATACAGCGTTGCGTTAAACGGCGTATTTCATGGTTCCGTAGGAATGTATCTTGCTTTCCCCGGCGAAGGTTTTTGGGACGGTACATATCGCGAAGCCGTCATGACGGTCACTTCCGTCACCGACCCGGACGAAACGTTCCAGCTTCATATCGACGGATCGTGGGGAACTACGGGATATGTGACGTATGAGTATGAAGGGCAGACGCTTACCAGAAGCAGAAGCCAATACTACGGTAGCAAATTTAATTCGCAGACCGGTGAGGATGAGGTGATATCCATTGACGATAGCAGCGCGTATCTCTACACGAAATCCTCGCATTATTTCTATCCGATTATAGGTAACTTTAACTCTGCTGGATCAGATGCCAATCCGGCGCGCACGGCATGCTATCTTGGGCTTGAATATACCGAGGAGGGCGCGCTGAACGTCATTATGATGGCGAATACAAACTGGGCTGCGCCGTTCAAACGCGTTTTGGCTTCCTTTGCCGAAGACCCTGAAACGTTTGAGCCGTCGACGGAACAGAAAGGTATCACGCCGAACCTTCCAAAACTTGAATCGCTCCAAGACGGGTATACCATTCGGTTTGATATTTCTGACAATTCCAGCGACAGGAGCATAGATTTCCTGCTGAAATCGATTGCGGTGGGCGGGATAAGAGACGCGTACACAAACGGCACAACGTACACGTTCGATACGGAAACGCTTGCCGAAGAGCCTGAGTTGTATACGACATGGAAGAACCAACCGACGATTACTGTTCCCGACTATGAGAACGTTGTTGCGGCGGGCGAGGTAATCACGCCGCCCGCGGCGACCTATTCCACCAACGGCGATCCCGAGGCGACCAACCCCGTCACGAACGTGGAATGCCGCGTGAACAACGGCGATTGGACGACGGTTGCGGATAACGCCATTCCCGCGGCAGAAGCCGGCGATACGGTGGACGTGCGTTACAGCGTTCTTTGGAACGGGACGAATATTACGCAGACCATTCAACTCTCCGTCCGCACAATGCCCGCCGAGGCATTCAGCGCGGAAAATGTTGTGCGCGTCTACGATCCCAGCGTGCAGGTAACGCCGAACAAGAAGGCGGTTTCCAATAACGGGTCGACGGAATCGAGCGAAGCGGGCTTGCTGTTGGAGTCGGGCATTGAACAGAGCTACGCCTTCGATCTCGTCGGGCGGTTCACGGGCAATACCGAAATCCGCTGGGGCACGGCGGCGGACAATGACTCGGCAGTCAGCGGCAGAGTGGAGTTCACCATTGCCGAGGCGGGCAACCCCACAAACTACTTCAAAGTCATTTGGCTCCCGCCTTGGCAGTCCAGAGCGTATGTGGAATACTTCTACAACGGGAAGCCGCTGTATTGCGCACAGGGCAGAAACAACAGCGGCAAATATTTCTACGTTCTCGGCGACGGCACTACCGGCAGTCCGGACAATATGATTTCGGATAACTACGACATTCAGTATCAGCCGCAGATCGGCAGGGCAAGTTCCTCGGGCATTCTCGGCTTGGAGTGGAACGGCGACGTGCTCAACGTCATGGCGACCAACGAGAGCGGCAACAAGCAGATTCTTGCCTCCTTCGTGAATGATCATGAGGGCTTCACCCCGCCCACGGAGGCAACGGGAACGAAGTCCAATCTTCCCAAAATCTCCTTCGAGAGCGGTTACACCGTCTCCGTAAAAGTGACGGGTTCCATCGATTTCGCGCTCTACGGTTTGACGACGGCAGAGGACACGACTTCTTTCAATACCGAAACGCTCTCCTACGAGCCGCTCTGGTACACGGACGGCACGAATATGCCCGTCTTTGAAGATCTTCCCGAGATTTCCGGCGTGCAGTTCGACGGCGGCGCGCAGGTCGCCGTTCCCGAAATTTCCTACACGGCGGCAAGCGACGCGCAGCTGAAAGTCGAGTGGATCAAACCCGACGAATCGGCGACGACCGTGAATGTGAACGATTCGCTTACCATGACGGACAAGGGCGACCACATTCTGCGCTATACCGTCACGGTGGACGGCGTTGCCTACACGAGAGAGCTTGTCGTTCACGTCTGCGATTACACCAACTTCATTTCGGGTACGAAGGCGACCTGTACTGAGGCGGGCGAAGGGTTCTTCACCTGCGAACACGGCAACCTTACGCAGAAGGAAATCCCCGTCGATCCCACCGCGCACAGCGTTGTGCATTATGCGGAAGTTCCCGCAACCTGTACCGAAGTGGGTACGAAGGAACATTGGGAATGCCAATACTGCCATAAGAATTATTCGAGCGAAGATTGCGCGGAAGAACTTGACGGTCTGACGATCCCCGCGGGTCATACCATTACCTCAGTTTCCAAGAAGGATGCAACCTGCACCGAAGCGGGCTACGAGGCGCATTATAGCTGCTCCGTCTGCGGGAAACTCTTCTCGGACAAAGCGGGCAACACGGGAACGACTTTGGAGGCAATTACCATTCCCGCAACGGGGCACAGCTACGGCGAACCCGCGTGGGCATGGACGGAACTCACGGGCGCAACGGCGAAATTCACCTGCTCGGCTTGCAATGACGAACAGACGGTGACGGCAACCATCACGAACGAAGTGACTACGCCCGCAGCGTGCGAGACGGGGGGCGTTCGCACCTACACCGCGACGGTGACGGTGACCTTCGGCGAACAGACGTACACCAATACCAAGACGGAAACCATTCCCGCAACGGGGCACAGCTACGGCGACCCCGCGTGGACGTGGACGGCATTCAGCGGCGCAACGGCAACGTTCACCTGCTCGGCTTGCGATGACGAACAGACGGTGACGGCAACCATCACGAGCGAAGTGACTACGCCCGCAACTTGCGAGACGGAGGGCGTTCGCGCCTATACGGCAACGGCGACCTTCGGCGGGCAGCAGTACACGGACGAAAAGACGGAAGTCATTCCTGCCGCGGGTCATACCATTACCGAAGTTCCCAAGAAGGATGCAACCTGCACCGAAGCAGGCTACAAGGCGTATTGGAGCTGCTCGGTGTGCGGGAAGTATTTCTCGGACGAAGAGGGCAACACGGAAACGACCTTGGAGGAAGTCACCATTCCCGCAACGGGGCACAGCTACGGCGAACCCGATTGGAAGTGGACGGGCGTCACGAAGGCGACGGCGGAATTCACCTGCTCGGCTTGCGGCGACGTGCAGACGGTGAACGCGACCATCACGAACAAAGTGACGAAGGAAGCGACCTGCGAGACGGCGGGCGAGCGCACCTACACGGCGACGGCGACCTTCGACGGCAAGACGTACACCGACACCAAGACGGAAACGATCGCGGCGACGGGTCACCACATGGTGCAAGTCCCCGCCAAGGCTGCCACCTGCACCGAAAACGGCAACAGCGCTTACTATAAGTGTTCGGAATGCGGCAGATGCTCTTCGGACGACAAGGGCGAAATGGAAATCGACGAAAGCAGCATGATCCTGAAAGCGACGGGGCATTCGTACGAAGAAGGTATCTGCACCGTCTGCGGCGCGGAAGATCCCGATTATGCTCCCGAGACGGGGCTGACGGGCGGCGAGATCGCGGGGATCACGATCGCCTGTGTGGCAGTTGCCGGCGGCGGCGCGGCGCTTGCGATCGTACTTATCCGCAAGAGAAAATTCAAGAAATAAGGACGGGAAAAGACGATGAAAAAATCTATTTTAAGATCGGGAGCAACCCTTCTTGCCGTGGGGCTTTCCTGTACGGCTCTGTTTGCGGGGTGTGCGGCGCTTCCCGAACAAGGGAATAACAGTATGCAGAACAATGTCGATTACGAGATGGACGAAACGACGGATGTTCCGCCCACGGACGAAATTCAGACGGGCAGCGAAACGCCGTCCGTTCCGTCCGACAGCGACACCCAATCGGGCGGCGATACGGTGCAGGAGCCTGCGGCGGCGGATTGGTATATCCGCACCGACGCGAATATGTACTGCAACGCCACTTACAATGCCGACGAAAGCGGGCTGACAGGCGGCGACGACAGTCAGCAGACCGTCTACATTTCGGCGGGCGGCGGCAGCAGCGCGTGGGTAGGGATCTACGCGAAGTCCGACGCGGCGTTTGAATCGCCCGTCGCGGGGTATGACCTCGCCGAAACAAACGGCTGCCGCTATGCGCTTCCCGCCAAAGATCTCGCGGCGGGCGACTATGTGGCGGCGGTGTTCCCTGCCGAAGGGGCGTCCTCCCCGCGCGCCGTGACGGAGTTCTCCGTTACGGAAGGCGCGGTCACCACGAACAAATCGATTTACTTGCAGAACGAGGAGATCGTATTTTCCTTCTATGCCGATACGACGGACACCTCTTCTGACGGCGGCAGCTATCGCTGGCTGGGACTGTATCAGAAACAGGAAGACGGCGCCTACGGCGAAGAGTATCTCAAATGGGTGAAACTGTGCGGCAATCAGCTCGTCTCCGGTCAGGGGTATATCTTGCAGGAGGGCAAAATCGGCGAAGTCGGTTGGAGCGGAACTTATCCCGTCCGCCCTGCCAACGCGGAAGCCCTTTGGGAACCCGGTACCTATGAGCTGGTGCTGTTCGGCGACAATGGGTATGATAATGTGCTCAACAAGACGGAGTTCGCCGTCGTCGCGGGCAAAACGGGCAGCGCGTATGCGCCCGAATCGGTCGTCATGAACGCGTACGGCGCGGAAAGCGGCTATTTAAGCGGAGAGGTGCTCTGCTCTTTCGCGCAGGACCGCTTCAACGCCTCGGGCGTCGTCGCCTATTGGGCGGACGAGAACGGCGTGCTCGACGGGTATCTTCCCTTCGGCGAACAGCGCGTCACGGGCAATCCGCAGCGTTACTTTGTGTTCGAGAATATCATGATCCCCGACGGCGCGACCAACTTGCGCTTCTACGGCAAAAACGTAAACGGGCTCAGCAAGAGCTATTTCCGCGTCGATCTGCCCGAAAACACGCAGACGATCAAGGCGGACGAGACCGTTCTCTCCGAATTTGCCTATCTCAGCGATACGCATATCAGCATTGACGACAAGGGGACGGAAAATGCAGGCAATACGAGTAACTTCAAGACCGCGCTCAGCGACATATCCGTAAATAAGAGCGAGGCGTTCGGCGGGCTCTTCATCGTCGGCGACGTGACGGACAACGGCAAAGCGGCGGAGTGGGAACGTGTTGAAGGCTATCTGACGGAAGCGGGGCTTGCGGACAGCGTATATTATGCGCTCGGCAACCACGACTATTATCAGGGTTATGATTCTGCGTCGTCGATCTTCTCAACGTGGGTAAACGAGAAGGCTTCCGCCTCCGACGGCGCGATGACGGCAGGGACGAGCGGAATGTGGTATGAAGTCGTCACAAACGGCGTGCATCACCTCGTTCTCAACTCGGAGGGGACCGACGGCGACGCGGTCAGCGCGCATATCACCCGCACGCAGCTCAACTGGCTGGATTCGCGGATCACAGCGTTGGAGGAAGAAGACCCGAACGCGCCCGTGTTCGTCTATCTGCATCAGCCGCTCACAGGCACCACGGCGGGCACGATGCCCGGCGAGGGTTGGGATCACGTCAAGGTCAAAGAGGATACAACAAACGGTGCGCTCGTACGCGGCGCAGATCCTCTGAAAGAGATCCTCAACAAGCATCAGAACTCGTACTTCATCTGCGGACATAACCACCGCGAGCTGGACGCTTACCGCTCCATGTTCAATTCCTCCACGGAGCTGAGTACGATCTTCGTCCAGACGGGCGGCACGGCATATATCAGCAAGGAGATCACGCCCACCGTCAATTTGAAGCACGAGGGCTGGTACGTCCGCGTGTATGAGGACAAAGTCGTGTTCCTCGGCAGAGAGTTCACAACGGGACAATGGCTGTCCGGCGCTTGTTACGTCTTTGAATTGAAGTAAGGCGATACCTGCGAACAACACGCCGCATGATCGTTCATGCGGCGTGTTTTACAGGTAACTATGGAGATACGGAAAAATGGTTTTAAAGGGTAAAAAAGTCGCCTTCCTCGGCGACAGCATCACAAAAGGCGTGGGAGCTTCCTCGCCCGAGACGTGCTTTGTCAGCACGTTTGAAAGAAAAGAGGGCGCGGACGTGCGCAATTACGGCATCAGTGCAACGCGGATCGCGCGGCAGCAAAATAAGGTCGAGCCGCGTGATTTCCAGGATTTTACTTCCCGCACGGACGAAATCGAACCCGACGCGGACGTGATCGTCGTATTCGGCGGCACGAACGATTACGGACACGGCGACGCGCCGTTCGGACAGGCGGAGGACGCGACCCCCGATACCTTCTGCGGCGCGTGCAACGTCCTGTTTGAAAAGCTGAACGCAAGGCTTCCCGCCGCGGTGAAAGTTGCGCTCACGCCGCTCGGCAGGGACGGCGAGGATACGCCGCCGCAGGGCAAACGCCCGCTCTGCGATTATGCGGCTGCCGTAAAAGAATCCGCTCTGCGGCACGGGTGGCGCGTGCTCGATCTGTATACCATGTGCAAGACCGACCCTACGGTCATGAACGTGCGCGAAAACCTCGGCGACGGGCTTCACCCCAACGACAGGGGGCACGCGCTTCTCGCCGAAGCGGTCGCAAAATATCTGAAAAGTCTTTGAGAATCAACCCTTCCTGCGCGGGCGAACGCCGCGCAGGGGAACAAAAAGAGGTATGAGTATGAAGTCCAGTTCTTGGGTACGGGCGCGGCGGAAGGCGTTCCCGCCATGTACTGCGGCTGCGCGGCTTGCGAGGCGGCACGAAAGGCGGGCGGAAAAAATCTCCGCACCCGCTCGCAGGCGATCATCGACGACGATTTTCTCATCGATTATCCGCCCGATTCCTTTATCCATGCCATGCAGTACCGCCTGCGCATGGATACGTTCAGATATCTGTTCGTCACCCATTCCCATTTCGATCACTTTTCGCCCGACGATACAACGATGCGCGGGCTGCCCTATTCGCATGATCTCCGCGAACCGCTCGTCACCGTCTACGGCAACGCGGCGGTCAGAAAACTGTACGATCGGGCGCGGGAAACGATGTCGGACAGGATCAAAGAGGGCTTTACCTTTCAGTTTTTGAAGGCGTACGAACCCGTGCAGGCGGGCGGATATACCGTGATCCCGCTTCCCGTCTGGCACGATCCGAGCGAGGATTGCTACATTTTCGTCATCCGTAAGGGCGGCAAAACCATTCTGTACGGAAACGACACGGGTATGCTGTACGAAGAGGTGTTCGACTACCTCAAACGGCAGAAAATTTATTTCGACATGGTGAGCCTCGACTGCACCATGGTCGATACTCCCGCCCCCGAAAAGTGCTCGCATATGGGCGTCGACGGAGACGTGTACGTGAAGGCAAGGCTCATGGAGAACGGAAACGCGGACGGGCGGACGAAGTTCTTCGCAAACCACTTCTCGCACAACGGGAATCCTATGCAGGACCGCTTGGAAGCGCTGCTCCTGCCGCATGGGATCGTTCCCACGTACGACGGGCTGGAAGTGGAAATCTGATCGCAAGATCCATATAACGCGGCGAGGGGTGGAAATTTGGAATCGGTACTATTGGAATTGCGCCATCTTGTCAGTATGTTGGTTGCCGTTCTGCTGGGGTTTGCGATCGGGTGCGAGCGCAAACTCCGCTATAAAGAGGCGGGGATCCGCACGCATACCATCGTCTGCGCAGGCTCCGCGCTCATGATGCTCGTATCCAAATACGGGTTCGGCGGCGAGGACGCGGACGCTTCCCGCGTGGCGGCGCAGATCGTCGCAGGGGTCGGCTTTCTGGGCGCGGGCATCATCGTGTACAGAAAGCATGAGGTGCACGGGCTTACGACCGCCGCGGGCGTATGGGCGACGGCGGGCGTCGGTATGGCGGCAGGCGCTGGGCTGTAC
>CASDPE010000020.1 GCA_949282395.1 uncultured Bacillota bacterium
CGTAGCGTTCGCCCCGCCCTCCTCGGTCAGGGGCACAATGTCGCCGCCTTCGGCAAGGTTGGCAACGTAACTGCGGCGCTCCTGCATGACGCGTTCAAGCGCCGCGGAAATGTGCTTTTTCTGCAATTCCCTGCGCCCCTCGCCCGCCGCGCAGAGCACCTCGTCGGTGTCGCAGATGACGGCAAGGTGCCCGCTCAGATCGCTGAGCGAACGCGCCGTCCCTTCCGAAAATTTTTCGAGCGTGGCGATCGGCGAATATTTTTTGAGCATCAGCTCGTCCCGCTCGGTGAAAATTTCCAGCGGGTCGCCGTCCTTGATGCGCAGCGTGCGGCGGATCTCCTTCGGGATGACCACCCGCCCGAGCTCATCGATCCTGCGCACGATCCCTGTTGCTTTCATACTCTCTCCTTCGGCGGCAGGCGAACCTTCCGCACCTTTCCGCAACGCAGTATGCGCAGCTTTTTGCCGCTTATACAGACGCGCCGCGCACGGGTCTTCCGCCAAAGAGCAGAATGCCGCCGCGCGGGGAACTCCGCGCGGCGGCAGCCGTATCATATTTTTATTGTTTTTCCACCTTCACCACCCGCACCGAATAGCTCGTACCGTAATCGTACGGCAGAACGGAGAGGTTGCCATCTTGCAGCAGCGCCTTTTCGCCGCTGTCCAGCCAATATGCCTTGCCCGCGACGCGCCCGTCCACGCGCACCTTTTGTTCCGCCAGCCGGCGCTGCACGTTCGGATCGGCAGACATCGCCACGTCTTTCACGACGATGTACCACGCCTTTTCGTCTTCGAGCACGAAGCCGCCGTCGCACGCCATACCGGAGCCGTGCGCGCCGTAGATGAAGTTCTTGTTCGCGCGGATCCACTTCCCCACTTCGCCCAAAAGACATTTATCCGTGGGATTCACGCGCCCGTCGCCGCGCAGCCCCGTGTTCAGCAGGTAGTTGCAGTTGTACCTGCGGCAGTCCACAAGGTCATTGATGAAGGTGCTCACCGACTTGTAATTGACGTCGTTTTTCGCATACGCCCAGTGATCGTTCAGCACCTGGCACATCTCGCCCGCAATGGGTTTGTCCTTGATCTTGACGGCGGCGGGCGCGCCGCGCTCGAAGGTCACGCTGTCGATCTCGTGATGCCCCGTTTCGCCCAACGCGTCCAGCCCCGTGTTGTTCACGATCATCGCCTCGGGCTGGTACTTGCGCAGCAGCGCGTAGACGCGGTCTTGCTGCCAATCGGCGTCGGGCTTGTCCCACATGCCGTCAAACCAGAACCCGCCGACCTGCCCGTAGCGCGTACACAAAAGCGTGAGGCTTTCGCAAAGATAATCGATGTATGCCTTGAAGTCGCTATTGTAACTTTGTTCGTGCCAATCCAAAAGGGTATGGTAGAAGAACGGCACCAGCCCCTCCTCCCTGCACGCCGCAACGAATTCCGCCACAAGGTCGCGCCCCGCAGCCGAATGCGGCGCGTCGAAGGTGTTCAGCCCGCAGGTATCGTACAGCGAAAAGCCGTCGTGATGGCGCGTGGTGAGCGTGATGTATTTCGCCCCCGCGCGCTTGGCGGTGCGCGCCAGCCCCTTCGCCCAATCCGCGCGCACGCGGAACTTTGCGGGCAGCGCCGCGTACGCCTCTTTATCGGGGTGCGGATTCGACACAAGGTACCATTCGCCCTTCCCGAGCACGCTGTACAGCCCGAAGTGCACGAACATGCCCATGCCGAGCCGCTCAAACCGCCTGATGTATTCGTATGCCATTTTCTCCTCACCTTCCAAAAATTTTTTTATACCGGCGGACATACCTGCCCGCTCTGCTCCGAAAATCAAACACTGCGGGCTGCTTCCCGCAACAAAGACTGCCCGAAAGCGCAGCAGAACATTAACGTCTGCCGACGGCACCTTTCACCCAGCAACAGAAAGCGAACGCTCCGAAATGCCCGCACCGCATTTCCCCTCTGCAAACGTAAAATGCGGAACAACATTCCGCATTTTCGTTTCTTTCCCGTTTTCGGCAGGATGCGTTTCTTGCGGTCTCGGCCTTCTGCGAACGGGAATATTATACCTCTTTCTTTTTCGTTTGGCAAGGCTTTACGCGTTTTTCTTTTTACGGATCAACACAATGACCGCAACAACGACGGCAGCAGCCGCCACACAGCCGATAACGATCCCTGCGATCGCACCGGGCGTGAGCCCCGCCTCCGGCTCTTCGGGCGTGTTCGGCACCGCAGCCTCGGTATACGCGACCGTCAGCTGCGCGTCGCCCGTGACGGTGAAGGAATCCACGGTGCCCTGCCCGTCCGAAACGGTGAAGGAATACCCTTCTTCCGCGAACTGCGCAAAGTCGATCTTCGTGCCGTAGGTGAGCGTCAACGTCTGCGCCTCCTTACCGTCGATACCTGTAAAAGCAATGGTGACGGTATATTCATTCAGCGTTTCGGTATAGACGGCGTAATAGGTGACGTCGCTTTTCACTGTCCGGGAAGAAAGGTCAATGACCTCTCCGTCTTCCGTATCGCTCCAGCCCGCAAACGTATAAGTATACTGCGCGTCTGCCGCTTTTGTCGGCGCTTCGCCCGAATAGGCAGGCGTGCTGCCGTATACGACATGCTCCTGCGCGAGCTGCTCGTCCCCGTTCATAAAAGTGACCGTATATTGGCGCTCCGTTTCGGTAAATATGGCATAATACGTTGCCTCGCCGACAACTTCGGGCAAGGTCTCCAGGACCTCGCCTCCGTCCGTCGCGCTCCATCCGGCAAAAATGTAGGACTTCGCATCGGTCGGGTCGCGGGTCGGCTCCGCGCCGTTATAAACGGGCGCTGTTCCGTACGCGGTCGGCACGACGGCAAGCTGCTGCGTGCCGTTCATGAAGGTGATATCGTACTCACGCGGGCTTTCCGTATACCGCGCATAATAGGTCGCATGCGCAGTCGCATTCGGAACGGTGACGACCTCCCCGCCCTCTTCGAGCGCCCAGCCTGCAAACGTGTATTCGGTCGACACGGTGCTCTCTTTGTCGGTACTGCCGCTGAATTCGGGCAGCGTATCGGCGGGAACGAGCTGCTTCGTCTCCTTTCCTTCCACGTTCCAGGTGATCTCAAAAAAGCGCGTAAACACCCCGTCCGCATTAAAGCTGTAAATGATGTCTTCGTCGACCGTATAGTTATACGTTCCGTCCGTTACGGTCAGTCCGCTCTTGATCGTGATCGAAAATGCACCCGTTCCTTTATACTCTTTCAGGATCCAAACGGCAAGATTTCCGCCGCCCGTCTGAATATCAATGGGGCTGAACACGCCGCCGATGCTCATCGGGAATGCTTTCCCCGCATAGGAGGTCGTCCCGTTTGCATTGTCCGTTACGATCGCCCTCGCCGACCTTTCCCCGGCGATCTGCCCGTTCTCCACTTTGTCCCCGATCAGGATATATTTTGCAAGGTCTACGGGGAACTGCGTCGGATTGTCGTTGACGTGCGTACCGGTCGGTATGATCGTTCCGTCCAACAAATTGACTGAAACGTAGGTAATGTCGTCCGTTGTCGCCTCGCCGATCATCAGCGAAACATCATCCGTGATCGTTTTCGTCTCTCTTTCCGTCACCCAGCTGCCTCCATCGTTACGGAAGGTCACGTCCGACGTCGTCACATACACGGTATCGCCCGAACCGCTTGCATAAGCGTAGGAAGGAAACTCGCACCCTGCTTTGATCGTGATCGTTGCAGGTTCGTTCCCCGCCAAAGAGATCGAAAATCCGGGAGGAGTCCTTCCGAACAGATTGATATACGGGTCGTTCGCTTGTTTTGAAAACCCGCCGCTGTACGCTGGAAGCGTGTTCATCGCAGCGCCGTCAAATTCGACCATACTGAGCGTATTCAGCTCATTCAGGCGCGTGCAGAACGCTTCCGTGTCGCCGTCTCCCTGATACGAAGCGATCCCGCTGTAATCCTGTACGGTCAGTTTGAACCATAGATATCCCGAATTCTGTTCGAGCGCGTTTACCTCTGTGTTTTCCTGCGTGCCCGCCGCCTGCGCCGTATGCGGCGCGGCAAGCATGCCGATGCCGGCTGCCAGCAGACACAGCGCCAGCAGCGCTGCAAACAGTACCAACAGTTTTTGTTTGAAAATGGTCTTCATAAGATCCCCCTTTTGTATTTTTTATTGCGGCGGCGGAGCCGCCGCTCCTGCCATCCCGCCATTTTATCCTGCTTTATGCCTTCAGCCCCGTAAGGGTCACGCCCTCGACGAGCTGTTTCTGGAACAGCATGAACACGATCATGGGCGGGATAAGGATGAGCACGCCCGTCGCCATCTGCACATTCGGCATCGATTCGAGCGGCGTCAGTGCCGTAAAGAATTTGTTGTAGATCCCGACGGGCAGCGTGAACAGATCCTCGTCCGTAATGTACATGAGCGGGCCCATGAAATCGTTCCACGCGAAGAAAAACGACTGGATCGCCACCAAAGCGATGACCGGGAAAATGAGCGGATAGGTGATATAGAACATCAGATGGATGGTCTTTGCGCCGTCGATCACCGCCGCCTCGTCCATCTCCTTGGGCAGCCCGCGGATGAACTGCATCATGAGGAAAATATTCAGAAAACCGCCGCCGAAAAACGCGGGAACAGTAATGGGCAGCAGCGAATTCGTCCAGCCGAGATCGACAAAGATCTTATACACGGGGATCATCGTAAGGATGCTCGGCAACATGATGGTGCACATGGCCGCAGTAAATACGATCTTCCTTCCGTTGAATTTGACCTTTGTGAATGCGTACGCCGCCATCGCCGCGGTCAGTGGCTGACCGATGATGTTCGCCGCAAGAACGATCACCGTGTTGCCGAGGTATTTTAAAAATTCACTGTCCAGCGCCTGCGCGTACGAATCCCAGTTCCATGTATCGGGTATCAGTCCCGCGCCGATCGCAATGCTCTCCTCCGTCGTGAAAAAGCTGCGCAGCACCATCACCACGAGCGGAAAGAGGAAAAACGCCGAAAACAGGACGAGAAAGAAATAAGAAACACATTTTTTGATGACACGCTTGTTCCGCGATGAGAGGTTTACCATATCAGTTATCCCCCTCGTAATAGACGTACTTGTTGAAGCGGAACAACAGGGCGGACAGCGCGGCGATAACGATAAACAGCAGGTATGCCAGCGCCGAAGAATACCCGAAATTGTTGTTCATGAACGTTCTGTAAATATACAGCCCGAAGAACAGCAGGTTGTTATCCACCCCGCCCGACGAAGAGATCATATATGCATTGCCGCAGATCTGCAAGGTCGCGATGACGTTGGTGATGAGCAGATAAAAAATATACGGCGAACAAAGCGGGATCGTGATGCGCACGAGCGAATAAAAATACCCGCCGCCCTCGATCTTTGCCGCCTCGTAATAGGTCTTCGGCACCGATTTCAGACCTGCCAGCCAGATGAGCATGCTGCCGCCTACGCCGAACAGATTCATGAACATGAACGTGAGCACGGCATTGTAATTCGGCGAATCGAAAAATTGACTCTTTTCAAAACCCAGTCCGGCAAAAATATCGTTCATCACCCCGTAATTCGGGTTAAAGATGTACAGGTAGATCATCGACTGCACGATCGAAGGGATCAGACACGGAATGTAGTACAGCAGGCGGAACACGCCGATCCCCTTCAGCCCCTGGTTCAGAAACAGCGCCACGATAAACGAAAGCACCAGTCCCAGCGGGACCATGATCCCCGCATACGAAAAAGTGATGCCGATCGATTTCCAGAAGACCTCGCTTTCATACCCTGTAAAAGCGCGAAGGTAATTCCCGAAACCGAATTCAAACTCTTCATAAGGGCTGAACCCATCATAATTATAGAAAAAACTGTTAAAAAGCGACACGAGCAGCGGATACAACGTAAATACGAGCAGCCCGATCAGGAGGGGGAGAATGAGCGCATACCCCGTCACGTTCGCCATAATGCGTTTTTTCGCTTTTGCCGAAAGTTTTTTCATCCGTTCACCTCGGCGTCAGCGAAGTGCATTCAGCAGCATCTCGCTCAACTGCGGATAATATTCATCGCGGACAGCGGCTGAAAACAGATTCTTCGTCATATTGTCCGTCAGAACGGTACGCACGGCAAGGTGTTTGGAAGGGTCTACGCCATCGAGGTACTCCGTCATGGGAAGGTCGCGCGTATCGTATTGGATAAACGCGTCATGGTTTGCTTCGGGCAAATATTGGCGCCATGCCGCACTTGCGTCATTCGCCATCTCCACGAGCACGGGCACACCCGCCCCCGACTCACAAAAGGCATCTTGCCCCGCCTCCGTCATCACAAATTTAAGAAAGTCCCATGCAAGTTCCCGCTTTTCTTCGACGCACTGCGAAGTAATACCGTACCCCGTACACCCCATACCGATATACGAAGTATCCGCACCGTTAAACGACGGAAGCGACGCGAAATCAATAGTCGGATCCCCATTCGCATCCGTCAGCGACCCTGCATACGAGGTAATATTCGGACGGACGGTAAACATCATCGCGCACTGTTTGGAAGGGAAAGGAGACCCCGTCTGCGTCGGTTCAACGGCAAGCTCATCATCCGCAAGAGCGAGCAGCGTATTCAGCCCCTGCTTGATCCCGCCAAGGTTCTCCAGCGCAGAAATGTCGCCGTTTTCCGCTACGTCATACAGATCGCCGCCAAACGATCGCATGGCAGGATAATAGACCGCCTCCCAATTCAGGTTCATATCCACGGGATAAAAGATCTGCTGCCCCGTAGCCGCTAATATATCATTCGTTTTTGCGTCAAGCGCCTTGCAAACCTCCACGAATTCGTCCCAACTCCAATCGTCCGAAGGATACGCAACCCCCGCCGCATCAAAAATAGCGGTATTGTAGCATACGACGACTTTGTTATAATCGCGCGGCGCCCAATAGATCTGTCCGTCCGTGCCGCTTTTTGCCATTTTCATTACGGAAGCAAAGTAATCCTCTTCCGAAATACCGTCTCGCTCCATATAATCGCCGATCGGAACGTATAACCCTCTGTCCGTCCAATACTGTGCCGAAAAATCGTATACCTGCACTATATCGGGTAGATCTTTCGAGTTGATCAGGCGGACGAGCGTATTGTCGTATGTGCCCGTAATGCGCACGATCTCAATGTTTGTTCCGGGGTTTTCCAACATGTATGCACGGCGGAACGTATTGATGATGTTGATCTCACTCGTATTGTTCGCCACCCCGACCGTAAGTGTGTTCGGGTCATCGTTCTTACTGCCGCAGCCGACTGCACCGAACAAACACAATACCAACAGTACCGCCGCGATCACGCCGATCGCTCTTTTTAGTTTCATAACTTCCTCCTTTTGCGAAACATCTTTCCGTTTCTGTCATCTGTTTGTTATCCCATCTTCCCGCTTCGACGTTCAGCCCACACGGACTTCTGTGTCGGCAAAGGGGATTGTAACACAGACATAACCGTTTTGCACCGTATAGCTGCTGCTCTTGTTTCCGTTTACCGTTACCGAATATCCTCCCTCCGGCTCTGCAAAACGCAGTGTGAGCTGCGATCCTTCGGGCACGTCTCCTTCCGTGTTGCGGATGATGAACGCATTCTTTTCCATGCGCACGGTATAGCGGACGCCGTCATACAGCATATTGTCGATCTGCCACCAACTGAGCTGCGAAGGCAGGTTGTTGGTGAAAGCAATGGTATTGTATTCGGTCGCATCCATACCGAAAAAGCCAAAAGGAACGGCGGAATGCAGCATAATGCTCTCTAAAAATTCCGTATCCAGCCCCATTGCGCCGTTTTGCGCGCCCGACTGCTGCAATTGATAGATCCCCGACCCCGTTTCCAAATACATATAGTAATCGTTATAGAAGTTGGTGCCCTTGCCGCCCGCCGCAAGAACGTCTTCATACCAACTTTGGATCCCCTTGAACCGTTCAAAGGCATTGTCCGCACCATATACGCTAAGGCGCGAAAGCAGATCGTAATAGCTCCAACAGATCACTGCGCCGCCATTTTGCACAGAACGGCTCCATGTCGTTGTTTCGTCATACGTCCAAATATAATCGAGCGAATTCTGCATCGTAGACGAACGCGGGGCAAACCTGTAAAAGTAGATATCTTCTCCCGTGCTGGTATCCCCTTCAACGGTGCGCTCGCCGCTCACCCAATCCATGATACTGCTGCGCTGTGCGTCCGTACCGATGCCCGCCGCGACCGCTTCTTCATTCAAATAGATGTATCCGTAATCGAGGATCGCACCGGTATCCGCACGCACACCGCGCGCAAATCTGCCCGTTGCAGGATTCCAGAATCCTCCCTCGTTCACATACATGCCGTCGGCTGCTTTTACGGGAACAATGTCCTTTTCCATGTTGGTCTTGACTTCCGCCTGCAACGCGTCAAGCGTTTCGGGCGTATACGTATAGGTGACTGCCGAACCTTTCGGAGCGCGGTTTTTGACAGAAACTGTTTCGTCCGTTCCGATCCCCGCCTCTGCGGCACGGCGTTCCAGATCCGCCATCACACCGAGTGCCTGATAGAAATAACTATTCGCCTCCAAATCCTTCGCGGCTGACGGAAGGATATCCCAATATCCGTTTCCGAGCCCGTCGCCCGTGTGGCGGATCAGCGAACCGTCTTCCGCGGTATTGCCGATCCCGTTGTGCCCATAAAAAAACGAAATGTCCAAAAGCCCCTCTTCTCCTTGCAGCGCATGCGTCAGGAACATCGTCGCGCGGCGCGCTTTGGGCAGCATCTCTTCCAGGAAGCCCGTATCGTTCGTATAGGCGATATAATTGCCGAGCGCGAGCAGAAACTGGTAGGTCGCATTCGACTGCCTCGTATCGTAACCGGGGCGGATATAATTGATCTTCCCGTCCGTCAGCTGCAGCGTTTCTCCACTTTTAGGCGTGATCTCGATACCGAGTGCGGTAATGACCTGCCCTTCCCAATTTTCGTGCAGATACATCGCAAAAAACATACGGGACGCAAAGGAATAGGTCAATTGCTCAGGAGTTGTGGCGTAAACGCTCTGCGGAGCGGAATACCATGTATCTCCTCCCGCCTCTGTCTTCCAGATAAGCGAAACATCTGCCACATCCGTCTCGCTGCCGATGGCGCTGTTGACATCGGTATAGCTGAGTTCGACCTCGACAATAGGGGCATGTTTTGCATCCATACCATCGGGGTCAGCACCCGTTGTAACATTTTCGTTGACAAGACGGAACGCCGCATCCGCCTGCGGCGCATTGTACGAAAACGCCGCATACCCGTTTCCGAGAACGGAAAAGCTGCCGCCCGAACCGACCGACCAGTTGTTTGCTTCGGCGGCATAGTTGAATTCATAGGTTGCGGCATGCCCGTTGCTGTTGGATGCATTGGGGAACGGCCACCCCTGCGAAACGCCTTCCCCCGGATTCGACGTTCCCGCCATAAATATGTTGTGGGTGTTATAGATCATCCCGTACCCGTCCTGCGTGATCGTGCGCAGAAAATTCCGTATCGCCTCCTGCTTATCGTTCCCTAGCACGTTCCCTGTACTGTTATGCCAGATGAGGCTCATCGTTTCCCAATTTTTCGCAAATCCCGTACCCGTACCCAATGCATTGGCAGGATCGGAAATACTTTCTTCATCATAACGCAGGTTGCGGCGGGTAAAATCATTCAGGAAATCTGCAAAGCCCGCATCAGAGGAAGCGTAATGCACTGCATCGCCCTCATGATCATATACAGGAAGCCCGCACCCGCTCAGCACGGCGGCACCAAGCATAAGCCCCAGCGCTGCGCTGAAAATTTTTAACATACGGTTTTTCATCCTTTTTCCTCCCCATCCGTCTTCTCCGCCGCGTCTGCCGCCCGCCGTACCCTGCGTTTTTTGACCGCAAAGACCGCGATCCCGGCAGCAACGCCTGCCGCAACGACGACCGCAGCCGCAGCGATAACGGCAATCGCCCAGCCTTCCATACCGTTCGGCGCAGACTGCGGTGCCCAATCATATACGGGATCGGCAAGCGAAGCGAGATCCGTTTCGCTCCATACACGCGTATCCGGATCAAAATAATACGTTTGCGAAGCACCCACCCTCCCGAACAGAGGCGTGGTAAACCCTTCTAAAACCTCCAACGTATGCCGCTCGGAAGGATCCAGCCAAGACTCGCTGCCGCCGGCAAAATAGAACGTTACGCTGCGCGGATCCGAACTGTTGCCCGACCAGCAAAGGTACAGCCGCTGATCGGCATTGATCGGCTCCTGTTCCTTCATCTCGCGGATCGTTTTTCCGTCGATTTTTATATGATCATTTAAGGAAAGATCCAACCGATAGTCGTACAAACTGTCGATCTGCGCCTGCGTAAGCGTTACGCCCAGCGCTCCGTTTGCCCCATTGCTTGAAAGAAACTTTTTCCCTGCAGAAGCGTACGGAATATACTGATTGGAAACAGCACGGTCAAAATACAGCACCATGTATTCGCTTTGCGATGCAGCATCGTAAACAATGATATCCGATATGCTGTTTACAAAGATCGTTTCATATTCAATCGCCGAAAAATCGATGTCGGCGCGTTCAATGATCTCTTCGGGCGCCTCATATTTGACCAGCTCATGATCGCACGTCCATTCGTTTTCGGCGTCCTTGGTAAAAGTCACCGTTTCGGATAACTCGTACCGGACAGGAATATACCCGCTCGCATCTTCGTTCGTTGTGCGGGCATCGGTATACAACCCTTCCAGAACTGAAAAAGTGAACACATCGTCTGCTCCGCTGTCTTTCAGATACTGTTCATGGATGCGGATCTGAATGTGGCTCGGGCTGTCGCTGTAAAAAATCACGGGAACCGCATACACCCCGCCCAGCGAACTCGGGAACGTAGAAAAAGCATACCCCGAAGTATCCGTATTTTCGTTGATATCCTGCATCGTCCTGCCGTTTATTGCAAAAAATTGCTGCAAATACGTGAAACCCGCATTGTCTGCGATCCAATACCCGATGCTGCTGCCATCTTCCTGCATCAGAACATCGCGAGAAAAATACAGATAAAAGACTTTCAATTCCTGCGCATCGCCGCCATCCGCCCAATTCTCCATCAGCGTAAAGCCGATCTCTTCCGTGCGTACAGGATCTTTTTCCGCCGCAAAAACCGCCGCAGGAAAAAGAGCACCGGCAAGCATCGCGAAACAGATCAACAGCACAAACAACCGTTTTGCTTTGTTCATTTTTCCTCCTTTTAAACGACTTTTTTTCGGTTTGAAAAACCGAAAAAAAGGTATACCTTTTGCCGCGCACGACCAAGCATATCACAAACTGACAGGGAACTTCTTCTTCATGGATTCATCCGCCGCATAGACGAGCAAGTGCCCGACGACCGAATTTTCGATAGATGTATACGAAAAGGACGGCTCTTTGCCCAGCATAATGCCGCAGAAATCCGCGACCAAACCGCGGTCTCCGCCGAAATGCCCGCCCGTTTCTCCTTCCGTGTCTTTGAAGCCGAACCTCTTTTCGGTATACGTAGAAGTTTTTTTATCGTATTTACGTAAAAAGAAGACGCCGTCTTCCACGTTTCCCTCTATTTCCCCGAGCGTTCCGCTGATAAAAATACTGCGCCCCGCCTTCATGCAACCGAGTATCAACGTATGCTGCGCCGTACTTCCGTTTTTGAAGAGGACCGATACGCTCTGATGATCGGCAAGATCGCCCCCCGCTTTATAGGCGCAGACGCCGTGCGGGTTATATGTTTTCAACGATCCGATCTTCTCCTCCATCGTAACGTCCTGATAATTTTTCCCTGTGCACTGCCAAGGGTACCAAGGGAGCATGCAGTTATCCAGATACATAGACTGCACATCGTATATGCATTCATCGCGCACGTCCTGCGGACAATCCACCAAACAGCGCGTTCCTGCGCCCTTCGGAGCTTTTTCCGGCACGACGAAATTTCTGCCGCCGTAACTGAATACCTGCTCGGGAGATGAATCTGCATTCAGCCAGCACAAAAGATCGATGTCATGGCAGCATTTTGCAAGCAAAAGAGATGAACCGCAGACCTTTTCGCTATTCCATTTGCCGCGGATAAAGGATACGGAAGAATGGAACACCCCCACCCGCTCATCCGTACGGATGTTCATGATCTCGCCGAGCTCCCCCGCAAGGATCAGCTCCTTTATCTTGCGGTAAAACGGAGTATAACGCAGCACATGGCAGATCATCAGCTTGCTATTGTGTGCTTTTGCCGTTTCATAGATCCGCATGAGGTCGACCCTGTTGTTTACGATGGGCTTTTCAAGCAGCATATCATAGCCCTGCTCCAAAAAGGGCAGCGACGTTTGCAGGTGGTATTCGTCCATCGTTCCGTTGATGACGCAATCGGCGATCTTTCCCTTTGCGAGAAGTTCGCTTTGATCGCGAAAACACATTTCGCGCGGTACGCCGAAACGGTCGCGCACATATTGCAGACGCACCTCGTCCGGATCCACCGCGGCGGCGATCTCCATCAGCCCGAGGGCGTTGGCGCCCTCTTCCGCATAGACGCATGCGCGGTCACCGCAGCCGACTAAAACCGTTCTGAGTTTAGACATATAAACTTCCTCACTATGCTTCCTGATTTGTATGACGGTATAATCATAAATCGAAACCCTGTATTTTGCAATGGAAAAAATTTATCTGTTTATAGAATAATTTTAATATATTCTTGACAGTTCATCGGCTTTGTTCTATACTGTTTTCATGAATACCCTAAATCAAACGCCTTCCCCGCGGGATACAAAAGAATATTACAGCAAGCAAGCCGAAGGGAGCCTCGGATACTATCACCTTAATTCAACTCTGCTCAAAGAAATTTTTCCAATCGACGTCGGCTATGAAAAGCATACCATGCGGAACAGTTACTCCAACAAGTTCCCCTACTATCTGCTGCATTTTGTAAAAAGCGGAAAAGGTAAGATCGAAGTTGACGGAGTTCTCAGCGAATTTCCGCGAAATACACTATTCGTTTTGCCGCCCGATAAGGCCATAACATACCACGCAGCAGCGGGCTGGGAATACTATTGGATCAACTTCAACGGCCTTGCCGTAAAAAACATTTTGAACAAACTCGGGATAACGGAAGAGCATTACAGCATACCTTTTGCAGATCGCACACCGCTGCGGTACTTTAAACAGGCCTTGGCAGAAATCGACAGCAAACATTCCCAAATTTTTACCGTGACCCACTGCCTGTTCGGCATTTTTGCCCTGATCGCAAAGCAAGCTCCGCAAAACGCCTTGCCGCACGAAAACAAACGCTCCTACTTCCGCGAGATCTATGACTATATCCATGAACATCTTTACGACGCCGACCTGAACGCCGCAAAGATCGCGGAACACTTTTTCATTTCTTCTTGTTATTTTTCAACACTGTTCAAAAAGCATGCAAACTCTTCTTTTAAAGAGTATGTAAATTATGAACGGATCAAAAAAGCGACCGAACTCCTTGAAAGTACGAACCTGATCATAAAACAGGTCGCCGAAGCAGTCGGATTTTCCGATCCGCTCTATTTCAGCAAAGTTTTCAGGCGATATCGTCTCGTCAGCCCGCAGGAATACCGCCTTTCGATAAAAAATAAAGATCCGTATCGAATGTAGATCTTGCAACTTAGTTTTATAAGAAACAAGCCCCTTCACCGCGGCGAAGCGCGATGAAGGGGCTTGCTGATGTTGTTTTTATTATTTTTAGAGATCCTTCAACTGCGCCGCCCTGCGGGCGGCTCCGTTCAGGATGACGGTGGGCGCGCCTTTCGGCTCCGCTCATAATGACAAAGGGGAAGCGCCATGCTTCCCCTCATCCGTCAAACGGCGTTGCCGTTTGACACCTTCCCCGCGGAGGGGGAAGGTTAACAAAGTGCGATTTTCGGGAGCCCTGTTTTGGGGGAAGGTTTTATTTGTTGCCTGTTTCCCCTCGAGGGGGAAGGTTTATTGGGTCACGATTTGGCGATGCCTTTTAAGACGACGCCGATGTAGCCGGGGGCTTGGGTGACGGGCAGATACAAGCCTGCGTACTGCGCTGTCTGCGCGGACATTGCCCCTGCCGGCACGCCGAGGGCGCCGAGGCTTGTAGCGAGATCAACAAACGCAAACGACGTCATATCCGACGACGTAGGCTGGAACGCGCCCCATGCCGTGCCGCACTGCACCAGCGGCGCATACATACTATACTGCGAATGAACAGCGGTAATGAGCTTCTGCAAAATTGTACCGTTGGTATCAAACGTCTGCTCCTCGTTCTTTGCCGCGTCCGTGATTTTGAACGTTGTGTAGATCGTACCGTCAATTCCGGCAAGATCGCCCGGGTCGCAGATCTGGGCGGCGATCAGGTTGATGAAGCCTGCCGAATTTGTATACTGATAACTTTTGTTGGACAGTTTGGCCGCCATTGCCTTAATCGTTGCGGCATACGTTGTTGCGGTATTGATCTGGAACCACATCTCCGTGCCGGCGACCCAATTTTCCAGCTCGCTGTTTTCGATCACGGTCGAAAGCGGGGTCTGGTCAGGGTTTTGCGCGGAATCATAGTCGTGATCGACGTTGAGCAGCAGCGGTCCGCCCGCGTTTTTGAGGACGGAATCTTTGATAACGATCTCGGCATTGCTCCAATTGTAGAGCATGTTGCTGTACGAATCGGTAAAGCTGACCGAATCAAGGGTGAGTTTGCCGTCCGGCGAGCGGTCGGTGATGATGTTGGTGAAGAACTGCGTCGCCACCACGTTGCGGATGTTCAGCCCGTCGGTGGAGTTGTGCAGCATCATGATGCCCTGCGGGCCGTTCGATTCTTCCCTGCGGGTGTTGCCGATCAGCTGCACGTTCAAAAGATTCGCGCCTGCGTTTTCATCGGTTTTGGAAATACAAAAGCCGAACATGGAAATGTGCGGTTCAGAGACGCCGCCGCGGCCGTTCTCGCTTACGATCTGCCTGTCAAACACCACTTTCAGCTCATCGCCCGCACGCACCGTGGCATAGTTGCCGTAGATCGTGGCGGCCTCCTTCTGATGCTCGTACAGGGCGATCTGCGAAGAACTTTCAACCGACCCTGCGGGGAATGCTTCGCCCTCACGCAGAGAGCCGTCCAGATGCTCCCGCATCAGATCGCCATCCTGCGCTCCGCTCTCGCCCTGATACTTCCAATCTGCGAGCGCGTTATACGTTGTCTGATAGTCGCTGTCCGCTTCATCATAGAAGAAACTTTCGGGCAGGTCTGCCTTGGTGACGGTGATACCTTCCGCACTCATGCTGTGCAGCATGATCGCGGAGGGCGAAAAATCGGAGAGTGGCTTGCCGTCCCACTCCAGAGCGATGGTGGGTTTGACGGCATCCCACCCGCTGCCCGTACGGTTATCGAAGGCGGCAAGCCCCTGCGCGTTGTACACGTTGTAGCCGCTCTGCACGGTCACGGTGACGGTGAACGTAGCGCTGCCCGCCGTTTCATCGATGGCATAGATGTTTTTATCGGGGGTGACGGTGATCTCAAAGGTCTTGCCGACGGCGGCTTCGGTAAAGTTGTAATAGTTTTTGGTACGATCTACGTCGACGTATTGGGAAGGGTCTGCGACCGCCTCAAACACGCCCTGATCGTTTTGCATTTTGAAGGACGCGACCGTGCGCACTTCGGTGAGGATTACGCCTTCGTCCTCCCCCGTAGCTCTCGGCAGCAAAATGAACGGGTTTTCGTCACCGACCACATACGGCTCGTCCGTGATCTTAAAGCCCTGCTTGGTGCGGTTCGTTTCGTAATTCGTCCACAAATCGGGCGCGCTGAACATGGTCAGCGTTTCCAGCGCGGCGATCGTGATCTTGCTTTCCGCAGAGATAACGGTGTTCAGCACCTCGCCGCCGACCGTAAGCGTATAGGTGACGGTAAACGTCTTTTCCCCTACGGCAGAAGTATCGACGGGGGTATAGGTGATGCCTGTGCTGTTCTGGGTGACTTCTTCTTTCTGCCCGTCGCTGTACGTGAGCACGACGGTGCAGGAAGGGTCAAACGGTTCCCCTGCGGTGTACTGCGTTTCCAGATTCTCGACCGCGACCGTTTTGACATAAGCGACGGTGATGCTGACTGCATCGGACTGCACGCCGCTGACGCTGACAGTGAAGGCAACGGGGGCATCCTGCTTTGCATCGGTATCGATGGGCGTATACACGACCCTTGCGTCCGCTTCGCTGAGTTTGGCTTCGTACGGGTCGCCCTCGGCATAGGTCACTTTTACGGTAAACTTAGAATAGTCTACCGCGTCGCCCTGCTTATAGCGGGTAACACCGGCGGTGAGTTCCACATCCGTAACAATGTCTGTAAGTGCCGTTTTTACGGTAAACGTAGCGGACGTCTGCTTCCCGCCGTAGGTGATCGTAACGGTGTACTCGCCTGCTTCCGTTATCACGGGGCGCTGTATTCTCACCCCTTGTTCGTTCACGCCGATCTCTTTGGTCGAACCGTCCGAATATTTGACGATAAGTCTGATCGTATTGTAATTTACGTCGTTTTCCGTTTCAAACTCGGCAGCGAACGTGCCCTCTTTGATGGCAACGGACGTGACGGTGACGGGCTCGGCAACGGTGACTTTGACGGTCGTGCTCAGCCCTGCGTAGGAAACGGTGAAGTCCTGCTCGCCCGCTTTGGCGGTATCGATGCTCGTATGGGTGATGCCCGTATCCTTGGCGGCGTCCACAACGGTGTTCGTGCCGTCATTGTACTCTACAACGAGCTGGATCTTGGTATAGTCTACGGTGCTACCGAAGGCATACTCGCGGGGGAAATTGTCATTCAGTTCGATGGTTACAGCCTCCGCTTCCGCCGTGACGTTCACCTTGATGAGCTGCGTTTTGCCCGCAAACGTGATGCTGATGTTCTTTTCGCCCGCTTTGGCGGTATCGATGCCTGAAAACTTTACGCCCTTTGCCTCAAAATCCGCATAGGCGATGACCTCTTCCGAGCCGTCGTCATAGCGCACGGTGATGCTGATGGGCGAATAGTCTATCTCTGCCCCCACAACGTAGCTGGTGGCAAAGCCTTCGCTGTTCACCGTAAAGCCCGTAGCCGCCTTCGAGCAGCCCGCGATCGGCACGATGAGCGAAAGCACGAGCGCCAGCGCAAGGCATACGGACACGATCCTCTTTTTCATGGTATACACTCCTCTGTTTTGTTTTTATGCTCTGTTGGAACAGGTGACCCGTTCACGCGCTCTGCGGAGAGCGGACGTAAACGTCGCACTGCGCGTTGACGTTGTTGCCGTCGGTCGACACCACGCGCACGGTGAACGAACCGGGTTTATAGATCAGGAAGCTGCCGCTGACAAACTCGGCAACGCCCGTATCCGATTGCGAAACGATGAGAACTTCCACCGCGTTGCGCTCGGTCGCGTTATCCGGATACACTTCAAAGGTGAAGGGCACGGTCAGATCCTGCTTGTATTCAAAGACCATGTACAGCGAACCGTCCGATCGGGTCTGCAATTCTTCGTTCGTCAGGCGGATCTCGGTGATGTACACCTTGCTGTTGTAGGACAGGATGCGCATCCCGAAAAAGCCGACGATGAGCACGGACGCGCAGAACACGGCGGCAATGATGATGGCTACCGATTTTTTCATACCGCGCCCCTCCTATTTTTCCGCATAATACAGCCTGACGCGCGTGCAGTACAGATAAGCGCGCACGGCGCAGAGCACGGCTGCGATCGCACAGATCTTGCCCATGGCAAGCGTGCTGCCTTCGCCGAGAAGAAAGTACAGCGCCGCCGCGAACGCGGCGGAGAGCAGAAAGGCGAGCAGCACCGCCTTGCGCTCGTTCGGGTCATGGAAGGAGACGCCGACGGTCGCGTACTGGTCGCTCTGCGGGTTCATGATGTCAAGTTCGGCGCTCCACAAGAGGTGCGCGTAGGTGACCAGCAGCACCGCCGCGCCCAGCAAAACGGCGGGCAGCGCGCCCAGCCCCGCCACATCGGCATAGACCGCCATAGAGGCGATGACCGAAAGCAGCGAGCACGCCGCGGGCAGCACGAGCTTTGCCAGCGTGCTGCGCAGGTACGGCGCGGGGCGGGTCTTCAACAGGTAGCGCGCGTTCCCCTCCTTGCTGTATACGGTGGCGTATTCGGCGTTGAAGGAGAGCATTAAAAGCAGCATGACGAGCACGTTGAAGGCGACGGTCATGTACTCGCCCGTAAGGCGGGTATCCATGGCGGCGTAGATGCGGTTCAGCAACAGCACCGCCACGGGCATGAGCGCGATCTGCAAAAAGTATTTGAGCATCCTGCTGCCGCTGCGGAAGTTTTTGCGCAGCTCTTCGGAAACGGCGCTGAGCCGCTTGCCGTGCACCGCGTTGCGCCTGGGGCGGGAGACCGTCTTTTTGCGGAATTCGAACTGCCCGCTCGCCATGCGGAAAAACAACGGGCGCGACGCGAAAAAGGCGATGACGAACAGCACCGCCGCGGCGCCCAAAAGCACGCCGAGGTAGATCGCCGTGTACACCGAAAACAGGCTGTATGTGTAGTTCACCGTCTGCCCCACGATCAGCCGCGTGAACCAGAACACGGGCAGCACGGCGTTGCAGATGCCCGAAAGCGCGTCCTGCACGCGGTAGAAGAGGGTGCCCCACGAACCGATGATGTTGATGTTTTCCGGGATCAGCCCGATGAGCGCGACCAAAAGCCACGTTGCGCCCGCGCAGGCGAGCACGAACAGCGCGATCTGCATCCAGCGGAAGCGCCGTATGAATTTGTAGACGAACATCGCAGGGATGCTCAGCACCGCGCCCAAAAGCACGGGCAACAGGGATACCAGCACCAGGCAGACGATCATCCACGGGTAGTAATAGAGCGCCAGGCCGTTCACCAGCCCGTATGCGATGAACAGGGGCATGGAAAAGAGGGCGTTCTTTTTCAGCTCGAAGATGTAATAGATGATGAGCTTTGACAAAAACACCTGGTTTGCGGGCACGGGCAGCGTGAGCAGAACGGCATTGTCTTTGGCAAGGTACAATGCGTCCGTAAGCCCCGCCGTGGCGCTGAGCACCGAAAGCAGGAACATGGCGATGAAAATGACGCCGACCACGGTGACGGGCAGCTCTGCCCAGAAGGAGAACACGCGCATCATCACCGCCACGCTGAACAGCACGTAGATGACGCCCGTGACCGCGGCAACGAGCAGTATGGAAAGCACAAGTTTGAAGATCAGCCGCCTTTTGCTGCGCAAAAAGGAGAGATCCATCTTGTCTTTGAGCTGCATCAGAACGAGCGCTTTCAGGCGGGTGAACACGCCGCCTTCGCCCCGCTCCCTCTGCCGTGCGGGCTGCTTTTCTTTCAAGCGGAAGATCATGCCTCGCTCTCCTCCGCGCCCGCTTGTTCGCTTTCTTCGGCGGGCTCTTCGGCGGTTTTTGCGGCGGCTTCGGTCGTTTCTGCGGCGGCTTGTTCTATGCGCTCTTCTGCGGCGGCTTGTTCGGTTTCTGCCGCGGCGGCTTGTCCGCCGCCTTCCGCGCTCGCTTTTTCACCCGCTTGTTCGCCCGCTTCGGCGCGCTCTTCGGCGCGCGCCCTCTTTTTGAAGAGGCGCCTTTTCTTTTTGCCGCGCTCTTCGCCCCTGCCTGCGCCTTCGCCCGCTTCGCCGCCTTCATGGCAGGGAACGGGCAGCACTTCTTTGCCGCCGATCGTTTCCAAATAGAACTGTTCTAGCCCCGTGCCTTCGGCTTCGATCTCTGCCACGCTGCGCACGCACTGGATCTGCCCCTTGCGGATGATGGCGATGCGGTCGCAGATGCGCTCGACCACGTCAATGATGTGGCTGCTGAAAAAGACGATGTTGCCCGCCTGCGCGTGCTGCTTCATGCACTCTTTGACCTGGAAGATGCTGTTCGGGTCAAGCCCGGTGAGCGGCTCGTCTAAGATCCAGACCTTCGGGTCGTGGATGAGCGCCGCCATGATGGTCACCTTCTGCTTCATGCCGTGCGAATAGGTCTTGATCTGGTTGTCGATGGCGGATTCAAACTCGAAGAGGCGGACGTACTTATCCAGCCGTTCCTTGCGCTCCTGTGCCGTAACGCCGTACAGGTCGGCGATGTAGTTGATGTATTCGCGGGCGGTGAGCTTTTCGTACAGGGCGTAGTGGTCGGGCACGAAGCCGATCATGCGCTTTGCCTGCACGGGCTGGCGCTTTACGTCATAGCCGCACACTTCGATCGCGCCGCCCGTGATCGTCTGGATGCCGACGATGCTCTTGATGATCGTAGACTTGCCCGCGCCGTTCGGGCCGAGGAAGCCGAAGATCTCGCCGCCGCAGACTTCAAGGTCTGCGTCCTTTACGGCATACACGTCGCTGCTGCCGTAGCGCTTTGTGAACTTTTTCAGGATCAGTTTGTCTGCATTTTCGGGCTGCATAGGCTCCTCCTCGCTCCTGCCTGCCAGCGCAACGTCCAGCGCGAGCCTGTCCGCACGCACCCTGCGTTTGCGGCTGCGGATATCCGCCCAGCCGGCGATGACGTCATGCCCGAGTTCGTACACGAACCACATGGCAAGCGAAAGTAACAGGTAGACCAAAAAGTACAACGCCTGGTACAGCGGGTAGAAGGTGAACCGCAGCCCCCCGATGGTGAAGGAGAGCACGATGTCACGCAGGTCTTCCGCCCACGTACCCAGCTTTTCGGCGATGAAATCGCTGTTCAGGAAGAAGTAGTCGACGTCCGCATTGTAGTTGGTGAACCACGCGTTGATGATGAGGATGACAAGGAAGTACACCGCAAAGGCGATCACCGAATAGCGGAATTCGCGCTTTTTCGGGCGGGGGAAGACGCCCAGCGCCACAAACAGGATGGGCATGTAGAACGCCGCAAAGTGGTTGCTCCAAAACCCGACGACGCGCGAAGAAAAGAGCAGCCCGACGTCGTAGTTCGGCATCATCATGGCGAAGAACGCGCCCTGCACGTTCACGAAATAGGTGAAGTAAAAGAGCTTTTTCCAGCGGAACAAAAAGCACAGGGGCATGATGTACAGCGCCGTGTTGCAAAGGTGCAGCGGCAGCGACGTGATGGAGCGGAAATCTTCAAAGCGGTGGTTGGACGAGAAGATGAGAAGGGTCTGCAATAAGTAGTACAGAATGACGAAGCGCTTCGTCTTTTCGTCCGCGTCCTTCAAAGCGAAATACGCCGCGATGGGGATCGCCACGCTCAGGTACAGGAACACCCTGTGAACGAACGAGAGGTCGAGCACCGTCACCGCAAAGGAACCTTCGCCCAGCAGCGCCTGCGGCGCATAGTCGGGCAGGGAGCAGAGGATCATCGCCGCGACCCCTGCCGCCGCCAGAATGTACGGGCGCGGCTTTTTTACGAAGCAGCCCTTCCACGAAGTGAAGGAGAGGAAGCACGCGAAGGCGCACACCGCCAGCCCGAACCCCTGTTCCAGCGCCATGAAAACGCCCTGCACCCCCACTGCCGCCGTGGCGGCGGG